>NZ_JBMYAU010000130.1:0-30904 GCF_053994455.1 Nautilia sp.
AATGAAAAACTCGAAAATTACGAAAAAAAAATCATCTCTGAAACAGAAGAAAAACAAAACTGGCTAAAATCGTTAAAAACGGACAAACACATTCTTTTAAACAAAATAAAAGAGGAATTATGCGGGCGGTAAAATACGCTTACGTAAATGCGCTTGTAAGAAGCCTCAAAAGCGAATTTATAGACACGCAAAAACTTATTGGGGCCGAAAACAAAGCCGAAGTGTTAAATATTCTCCTCTCAACCCCTTACGGCAGCGTTATCACCTCAGCCGAAAACCTTTACAATGACCTCGACACCCATTTCGAAAAACTGTACAAAAAAGTTACGAAACCGCTTAACAGAAACGAAAAAAGCCTTTTTCACCTCTTTTTTTCAAATGAAAAAATAGACAAAAACAGGGCTTTGCTTATTAAAAATTCCGTTGAAAAAATCTCAGGCAGGGAAAAAAAAGAATTTAAAAAAATTATCGGAAGGTATTTTGATCTGATAAACATATTCACAATCATGAAATACCGGATAATATACGGATTAAAAATCGAGGATTTTTTCGCTTATCTGCTTCCGTACGGACATCTCGACAAAAACAAACTTCAAAATCTCAGTATGTCGAACAATCTGTACGAATTTGCAGCCGCTCTTCAAAAACTGACAAACCTCCCGCCGAAAAAACACAGCTTCACATCCCTGAAAAAAGAGCTTTTTTCGGCTTATTACGAATCTTTAAAAGGGGTATGGTACGGTTATCCTTTTAAACTTTCCGTGCCGTTTGTGTTTTTAATGCTTAAAAAAAGGGAAATATCTAATATAAAAGCGGTGTTTACCGGATTTACGTATCACCTTGCAAAAACCGAGATAAACGATATGGTGGTTTAAAATGCTGTTTCCGGAAAAAATGTACAAAGTAACGTTTGAAATCCCGAAAGAAAAAATAGATCAGGCCATTGAAAAAATCGGAAAGGAAAAAATAGTTCACATAAAAAAAGAAGATACGAAAAAACACCCTTTAATTTATAAAATAGACACTCTTTTAAAAAAAACGGCTGATCTGCTTTCAATAATAAACGAACCGCTACCGCCTCCGAAAAAACAAGGTTTAAAAACCGAAGAAATAGAAAAAACGCTCTCGTCGCTGATATCCGCCTATGAAAGCGTGTCTTTTACGGAAAAAGAGTATAAAAGAAAAACCCAGTCTCTTAGGAAACTCAACGTTTTTTTAAAACATTTCAACCTGACAAAAGAAAAACTTCATTTCAAATTTCTGAAATTCAAGGCTTTTTACGCCGCCTATGAAAACTTTGAGGAAATAAAAATAGTACTGAGCGCCTACGGCATACTGTGCGTTTATGAATATGCGGAGGGTTTTATACCCGTAATTGCGATATACACGCCAAAAAGTGAAACCAAAACAGTTCAAATACTGCAAAAATTTTCAATCACCCCGTTTGAAGGGGAACTTTTTTCGCTTACACAAAAAGATCTCGAAACAATGCTTGAATCAATAAACAGGGAAAAAGAAAAAATAATAAAAGAAAAAGAGACGTTAAAAAAAATATATTCCCACCTTCTGTATCTGAAAAACATTTACGAAGTCAAAACGGTTTTAAAAGAAAAAAACGGTTTTTACATACTCGAAGGGTGGATACCGAAAAAGAAATTTAAAAAACTTCCCTTTTTAAAACACAAAAAAACGGATCAGATAAACTCACCCACCCTTTTAAACACACCGGAATTTTTCAAACCTTTTGAAAACCTCGTAAAAACATATTCGCTTCCAAAACCCTATGAAATAAACCCGACGGTTTTCTTTGCGCTTATTTTCGTTTTTCTTTTCGGACTTATGTTCGGAGATATGGGACAGGGGGCCGTTTTGGCCGTCGCAGGTTTCATACTGAAAAACAAAAAAGAAATTTTAGGCAGAATAATGTTTTTAAGCGGTATCTCCTCAATGCTCTTCGGCGCCGTTTACGGACACTTTTTCGGATTCGAAATATTTCATTCATTCTCTCCTATGGAAAACATAAACACCCTTATCGCCCTAAGCCTTTTTGCCGGAGCCGTAATTATTTCCACCGGCTTTATACTTTATATGACGACAAACTACAAAAAAGGAGACATAAAAAAACTGCTCTTCGGTGAAAACGGGCTTTTGCCGTTTGCAATATACCTGCTTTTGCTCTGGATCGGAATTAAAACGTTTATCCTTCATACGGATATAAAATACGACCTAATGCTTTTAGGAATACTGTTTTTAGCACTTACTGGTTATACTGTGTATAAAAGCAAAAAAACGTCCGAACCTATTTTTCATTCGGTAATAGCCCTTTTGGAAAACATAACGAACACCGTTTCTTTCGTAAGGGCGGGCGCTTTCGCCCTCGCACACGCCGCTTTGTTTTTAGCAGTTTTTACAATAGCCGAAATGATGGACAAAACGGGATACTGGATTACGGTTGTTTTAGGCAATATATTCGTTATAATACTTGAAGGGATAATAGTAACCATACAGACTTTGAGACTTGAATATTACGAATTTTTCAAACGATTCTACGAAGGAGGAGGTTATGAATACAAACCGTTCGAACTGTAAATTTTTGAGGGTTTTTCTATTTTTGCCGATGGTATTAGCCGCGGGGGATAACTCGTACGCCTACATTGCAGCGGCTCTTGCGGTGGGACTCTCAAGCATAGCCGCGGGAATAGCCGTCGGAATGGTCGGAGCTGCCGCAATGGGAAGCATTGGAGAAAAACCCGAAATTTCCACTAAAGCGCTTATTTTCTTAGGACTTGCCGAAGGTATAGCCATTTACGGGCTTATCGTATCCATAATGATATTAGGGAAAATATGAAAATTGTACTGCTCGGCAATAAGGAGGAGTGTCTCGGATTTTCTCTATGCGGCATAGAAACGGTGGAGGTTAAAAAATTCGAGGAAGATCTGCAAAACGTCCTGAAAGACAAAAACACGGGGCTTGTAATAATTGCTGACAGGTATTATGAAACGTTTAAAAACAAATTTTCAAACTACACCAAAAAAAACGCCCTTCCGGCGGTGGTTTTCATACCGTCTTTCGAAAAAACGTATATGCAAGAAAACATAAAAGGATACCTCTCAAATGTTCTCGGAATCAGACTTTGAAAAACTAAAGGCAAAAGCGCTTAAAGAAGCGGAAGAGATTGCGGACGAAAAAATAAAAAAAGCAGAAGAAAAACTCCTAAAACAGAAAGAAAGCTTTTTCAAAAGCCTTGACATCGAAAAAGAAAAAGAGCTTTTAAAACTGAAATACGAAAAAATATTAAAAGAAAAACAAACGGAAATATACAAAAAACACCAAAAAGAGCTTGCGGTTTTTTATGAAAAATTAACATCCTCCCTGAAAAAAGAGCTGTTAGAACTCATACGCAAAAACGGCGCCGAACTTTGCAGGTGTTTTATAGATAAAATCAAACCCCATAAAAAAGGGGAGCTTTTTTTACCGGAATATTTAAAGGGAAAATGCAAAAGCGAATTTAAAACCGAATATGTAAAAAACGACTGTTTCGTTTTCAAAACTGGAAACAAGCACATTGTGTTTGATCCGGAAGAAACCGCCGAGAAACTGATAAAAGGCCTGATATGCTTAAAATAACATCCGTCAACGGACCCGTTGTAAAAGCCGAGTACAAAAACGAAAACCCTCTAATGTACGAATTCGTATATGTGGGGGAAAACAGACTTACGGGGGAGATTATAAGCGTTGACAAAGAAAGTGTCACCGTGCAGGTTTACGAGGACACCACTTCTTTGAAACTGAAAGAACCCGTGTTTTTAACCGGCACGCTTCTGAGCGCCACACTCGGGCCCGGACTTCTCGGAAGCGTGTACGACGGTATCCAGAGAAATCTTTTTACAATGCCCGAGAGGATTCAAAAAGGCGCAAAATCAAAATCCTTGGATGAAGAAAAAAAATATTTTTTTAAGGCTTTAAAAACCAAAGGTGATGAGGTCAAAAAAGGGGAAATAATAGGCGAAGTTGATGAAAACGGCATAAAACACAAAATTTTAAGCGATTATAAAGGCGTTATCGAAGAAATTGAAGACAAAAACTGCACAATTAAAGACACAATAGCAATAATCGGCGGCAACATCCAGACAATGGTTAAAAAAAGGCCTCTGAGAATCCCCTCCCCGTTTGAAAAAAGACTCTCGCCCAAAATTCCGTTAATAACGGGGCAGAGGGTCATTGATTTTATGTTTCCGATAGCCAAGGGCGGCTCGGCTTCGATACCAGGCGGGTTCGGGACGGGCAAAACCATTTTGCAGCAGACACTCGCAAAATACTGCGATGCGGATATAATCATTTATATAGGCTGCGGAGAAAGGGGAAACGAAATGACGGAGGTTTTGGAAGAGTTTCCGAAACTTACCGACCCATATACCGGAAAACCTTTAATGAACAGAACCGTTTTAATCGCCAACACTTCGGATATGCCGGTATCCGCAAGGGAAGCGTCCATATATCTCGGTATAACGATAGGCGAATATTATAGAGACCAGGGCTATCATGTGGCTCTTATGGCAGATTCCACATCCAGATGGGCCGAGGCTATGAGGGAACTTTCAAGTAGAATGGGAGAACTTCCCATGGAAGAAGGGTATCCTGCGGACATTTCATCAAAAATAGCGGCCGTTTACGAAAGGGCTTCGATTGTCAAAACGCTCGGCTCGAAAACCGGCTCCCTTACAATAATCGGCGCCGTATCGCCGGCGGGCGGAGATTTTTCGGAGCCCGTAACCATACATACCAAACGTTTCACAAGCGTGTTCTGGGCGCTTGACAAATCCCTTGCAAACGCGAGGTTTTACCCCGCGATCAACTACCTCAACAGCTACTCCGAGTATGAACTCGAAGAGTGGTGGAAAAACAAGGGCCCATACACCGAAACAAAACAGTTTTTCAACGGTATTCTTCAAAAAGACGCCGCACTTCAGAAAATCGTAAAACTATTAGGCGTAGGGGCGCTTCCCGAAGGGGAAAAAATAACACTTTATACGGCGGAACTGATTAAAGAAGCGTTTTTACAACAAAACGCTTTTGACGAAACGGATGCGTTTTGCACCCCCCAAAAACAGATGGAAATGGCAAAAACAATCGTTTTGATTCACAGCTTGTGGCAAAAAGCGTTTTTAACCAAACAGATTCCTGTCGATACGCTGAAAAACCAGCCTGTAATTTCCGAATTCATAAGGGCAAAATATGAAATTCCTAATGAAGAGTATAACAAATATGAAACATTAAGAGAAAAAATAGAAATTTTTTACAACGAATTTATAAAAAATTACGGAGAATGATATGAGAGTGGAATACGAAGGGGCGCTTAAACTCAAAGGAAACCTCCTGTTTTTCGAAACAATAGAAGGAGTGGGATATAACGAAAGCGTAACGCTGAGATACGGCGACAAAACACTTAAGGGAATAGTAAGTGCCGTTGACGAAAAAGTTACGGTCATTGAAATTTTAGGCGACACATACGGCATAGACGTAAACGGTATAAAAGCCGAATTTCATTTCAAACCCTTAAAAATAAAATTAAGCGAAAACCTTGCGGGAAAAACTCTTGACGCTTTTGCAAACCCCAAAGAAGGAATAACAGAGTTTTTCGAAAAAGACTCGGACATAAACCCGGGTGCGTACAACCCCGCATACAGGGAATATCCCAAAGAGATAATCCAAACGGGGTTCAGTTGTATAGACGCCTTAAACACGCTCGTCAAAGGCCAGAAACTTCCGGTATTCGCCCTAAGCGGACTTAAAAACGACGAATTCGTCGCAAAACTCGCAACCCAGATTTCAATACAAAATTCCCTTATAGTGCTTGCGGCGATAGGGATGAGGTTTGAGAGAGCCGAATACCTGATAAACGGTATAACATCACAAAGCGCCGACGTAACCGTTTTTTTAAACCTTGCCAACGAACCGGCCGTCAACTCTCTTCTGCTACCGCGCACCGCCCTTACATTCGCAGAATATATGGCGTTTGAAAAAGGAAAAAACGTAATAGTCATACTTTACGATATGACAAATTACGCAAACGCCCTAAGGGAAATTTCTTCAAAAAAAGAGGAAATTCCGGGGAAAAAAGGATATCCGGGATATATGTACAGCGACCTCGCATCCATTTATGAAAGGGCGGGGATAATCAAGGGGAAAAAGGGCTCAATTACCCAGATTCCCGTTTTGACCCTTCCGGACGACGACATTACGCATCCGATAGCGGATCTGAGCGGATACATAACCGAAGGCCAGATAGTTTTCAGCAGAAACCTTCACAAAAAAGGGGTTTTTCCGCCCGTTGACGTTTTAAATTCGCTCTCAAGACTTATGAACTCTGCCGTGGATTCGGTACACAAACGCTTAGCATCACAGCTTTATTCCTCTTATGCAAATGCAAAAAAAATAGAAAATTTCGCTTCGATAATAGGCGAAAACGAGCTGAGCGATATTGAAAAAAAATACCTCGCCTTTTCAAAAGAGTTCGAAAAAGGATTCATAAACCAGCCGGTTGCGAGAAATATGCATGAAACCTTCGAAACGGCCAAAAAAATCTTAAAAATACTGCCCAAAAGCGAAATGACAAGACTTTCGCAAAAAGAGCTCGGGGAAGTGTATGGTAAAGAATAAATCCGCCTTGCTTGATCTGAAAAAAGATCTTGAAATAGTAAACGAAGGCGAGGAAATCCTCAGTAAAAAACGGGATCTGCTTATTAAAGAGATTATGAGCATACTCGAAACGGTGGACAAAAGAAGAAAAGAGCTTAACGAAACGGTAAAAAGCGGCTACAACATATTAATAAAAGCCCTTATGGAAAACCGAAACCTCTCGCCGGAATCTTTCGTTAAAACGGAACTCAAAGCCGTTCAAAAAAGCTTTTTGGGAATCGTAATTCCGAAAATAGATTTTAAAATATCACAAAAACCGAAAATTACCCTCAATACGAATATTTTTGAAGATCTAGCAAGGGAGAGTTTTTTTAAAAGCCTGAAAATGATACTCGAACTTGCGGAACTCGAAATAAAAATCTGGAAACTCTCAACCGAACTAAAACAGACGCTCATCAGGGTAAACGCGCTTAAATACCACTACATACCGAAATACGAAAAGGAGATTAAAGAGATTAAAACATACCTTGAAGAGAGCGAAAGGGAATTTATCGCGGTTATTAAAAAACTGAAATAAAAATGATATAATTAACAAAAAAAGGCTTATCATGAAAACAAACATAATCATAGCGGAATTTCCCCTTGCAAACACAAAAGAGGGGATGATTACGGTATCGCATATAAACGAACCTTACGGGGAGGGCAGCAAACCGGTGGTGAGCATAGGGATTTCGCTAAACGGCGACAATGAAAAACCCGACTGGAAAGCACACATCCCTTACGAAAACATAGACGACGTCATAGCTGCGCTTAAAGCGGCAAAAGAGAAATATTCAAGATAATGAGGTTTTTCTTTTTTCTTTTAACCGTACTTTTATTCTCAGGCTGTTCGAGCAAAATCAACCTGGCCGAATACAGACCGTATTACGCGCCTAAAAACAAAAACGTATCCGTCAGTTTCAAACCTTCCGTAAAAAAAGTCTCAATCGTAAAATTTCCCGCATATTATTTCAAAGGAATGGAACTTTCCGAAACGGCGACCTATACCCTCAATTCAATGCTGCAAACGTCGAAATTCGTAAAAATACTGAGAATAATCGGAAAGGAAAAAATAAAAGAGGAAATAAAAGCGGCCGAAATAGCAAAGGAAACCGAAAGCGATATAGGGGCTGATTACCTTTTGGAAGGAAAAATACTAAATGCAACCTATACATCCCGTTACCACAGGGGGTTTTATTATTACATTAAAACGCCACACGGTAAAATAAGAAAATATTCGCCCCCTTATTACTCCTATTCGTCATGTACCGAAATAAACGTAAAAATCCTGAAACTCCCCTCCCTCCAAAACGAATACGACCGCAATTTCAGAAAATGCGCCTATTTTTCGGACAATGTTTCTTACAGCAAATTTTATCCGAACCTCGTAACGGAATCATTAAAAAAAACCGTAAAAGAAGCGTTTGAATCCCTAAAAAAATTTTTCGCCCCTAAAGGGTACATATACGAAGTAAGAAAAAACGGCGACGACTTAATAGCCAAAATAACGCTCGGAAAAAACCAGGGAATGTACGAAGGCCTAAAATTAAAAATTTACAGACTCAGAAAAGACCCCGTAACGGGGGACATTGAAAAATATTCAATAGGGGAGGGCAAAGTGAGCAACCTGATATTTGAAAATACCTGCTGGATCACTGTCGATTTAAAAGAAAACCGGCATATTGAAATAGGCGATATGGTAATACCAGATTTTAACAACTCTTTTTGGGATCTGTTTTAATGAAAAGCTGGTATTTTTTACTTATATTTTTATTCGTATCGTGTACCAGTCCCGAACCTCCCAAATGGTATATAAAAACGCCAAAAGACACCCGAGCGTATTTTTACGCATCCGCCGAAGGATATTCCAAAAAAGAAGCCCTCAAAACAGCCTTAAATGACATAGCATCAAGAATAAACGTAAAAATTTCTTCCAATTTCGTAATAAACAGGGGAATTCATAACAAAAAAACCTACAATGAAATATACCAGCAGATAAACACCCGGATTTCCGATATAAATTTCAACAACTACGAAATTTTAAAAACACAAAAAACTGACGACAAATATTATGTGCTTATAAGGGTAAACAAACATAAACTCATAAAAAGTTTAAAAACAAAACTCGAACTGAAACTTCAAAACCTTTCGTTTAACGGCGAATCGCCCATTAAAAACGTAATTTCGGCATACAGGGTTCTTAACAGATTAAAAAGCGTAAAAAGCGAAATGTTTATTTTAGAATCTTTGGGAATAGACATAAACGGATATATTTCAACAATACAAAACCTTCAAAAAAAAGCCGAAACAATAATAACAAACACAAAATTTTCACTTAAAGCGAACATGTTTAAAGACGCCACCATTGAAGTGTTAAGCAAATATCTGACAATCACACCTTCTTCGGAAAATATAATATCCGTTAAGGTAGCCTTAAAAAAACTAACCCTTTTTAACAGTTACATCGTAAACGGCAAAGCCCGAATATTAATCGACAAACCGTATACCGTCGTATTTTTGGGCAAATCCGTATCAGGTTACAAAGAGGCGCTGGTTTTTGCAAAAGAGGAATACAAAAGAAGATTAAAAAATTTAACCGAAAAAATATTCAGTTCTTTTTGATTTTTGCAAAATAAAACCCGGAATATGCACCTTTTGGCAATATTCTTACGGTTTTGGCCACATCCGGGTGATATTCCTTGTTCTCCCACTTCGTAATTCCTTTTTGAATATTGTCAATCGGAAGGTCCACATCGACAACTTCCGCGTTGTCGTATCCGTTTAAAAGAAAATCAACGCTTTCTTCATTCTCTTCCGGCGCAAATGTACAGGTTGCAAATATCATTTCACCGCCGGGTTTTAAGGACTCGAAAGCGGAAACAATAAGTTCTTTTTGAAGTTTTGAAAACCTTCTCACCCTTTTAAGGTTCCACCACGTAATCCCTTCTTTAAAATCTATATGCGCCTCGCTGCTGCAGGGAGCGTCCAAAAACACTTTATCAAACATCTCCCCCGTAGCCTTATAAACAAAACGACCGTCTTTGTTGTAAGTTTGTATGTTTTTTGCGCCGTGCTCTTTAAAATTTCTTTTCATTCTGAAAAACCTGCTTTTATCAGGTTCAACGGCACTGACTTTGTACGCCTTTTCACTGAATATAAGACTTTTGCCTCCGGGGGCCGCCGCCAGATCCAACACCCAGTCGTTTTCGTTTACATCCAGTGAAAGAGCGGATATTACGGATGAAAGGTTTTGAATGTATATTTTATTGGCGGTATATGTTTTTGATTTGGTTATTTTTTTCCTCTCTTCAATAGGAAGGGTATATACCCATTTGCTCCATTCCACAGGTTTTGGGTTATATCCTTCTTTTTTTAATTCTTCAATCGCTTCAAGTCCCGCCTTGTGTCTGTTTATTCTGAAAGAAAATTCTTTTTTTTCCTTTAATCCTTCTAAAATTTTAGGATTTATCCTGTTGATTCTTTCAATAAAAACCACTTCGTTTTCTTTGTTTCTCACTTATTAATCTCCTTAACATCTTAAATCTTAGGTACTTTAAAAATATCCGGGTGAAGAGGGGCAAGTTCCTCGTTCGAATCTATGTTTGCATACCATTCGTGAAACTGATCCGCAACCCTGAAAAGCCAGTCAATCAAATCCTCACCCGCTTCACTTTTTTCCCTCGCCTTCTCAAGGACATCTTCAACAAAATGCGCAAAATTACTGATTCTTTTTATTTTTAAAAAACCCGTTGCGGATTTTAAATTGTGAAACATTCTGAAAAGATCGTTCACCGCCCCATCATAATCCGTATAAAGCCTCTCAATTGCCATATCCAAAGAATCTTCCACAATATCGAGCATCATCAAAAATTCTTCAACCACACTCGAATCGAATTCGTTATATAACCTGTCCTGTATTCCCACTTAAGGCCTCCTTTGCAACGAGGCGGCTAAATTATTCTCTGATATCCTTCAAAATCCATTTTCCATACTTTCGTACCGCAGAATCTGTCCCCTTCCGGACATACGGGTTTTATACCTTCAAAATACCTCAACGTACATGGCGGAAGAAATTTATCGGCAGCCTTCACCCCCGCTTTTTTCAGTTTTCTTATCTGCGCGTAAACAATGTCAAATATCTCCTCCTGGGCGTTGTAACAAAGTCTCATCTGGGCTTTGTGGGCAAACTCCTGGAAATCGTTATGCTCTATTATTTCAATGTTATGGGCGTTTAAAAGCGCGTAAGCCGCCTCCCCGAAGCCGAGCAGACTTTTCTGGTTTTCAAAAAAGTCGTAAGAATATTCCACAGCCCTCAAATAAAGCTCTTTTACGCTGCTGCATATTTTAGGCATATAAAAATCTCGTCTGTAAATACTTTCGAGTTTCGGACGGACCGCCGGGGAGCGCCTGTGGCGCTGGTTTTGAGCGTCCGCGCTCAGGGAAAGCTTGATATACGAATTAAAACTCCCGAGTATCGCTTCGTCAAGATACATATTAGAAGCCCTCAAAACCCCCGCATAGTTTTCGTTAAGTTCAAAATCGTAATCCACTACGTCAAACACCTCAACTTTTTCGGAAACATTTTTTTCTTTTTTAATTTTTTCAATATCTATGTTTGGAAAAACGACCCACTCGTTTTCGGCAAACTCAATCAAAGGCGCAAGGTCTTTGTCGATTTTTAGCATCTCCCTTTTCAGCTGGGAGGCAAACTCTTCCGCCTCCGCCCTGGCTTCGGGAATAACTTTAACCGCATTTATGTATCTTAAGGCCGTAATTACGTTAACCGTATGGTAAAGATGTGCGTTCATTCCTAAAGGCAGAAGATACCTCGCAAACTCCTGTGCCCTTTTTTTCGCTTCTTTTTGTTTGAATTTAGGAAGCGCTTTTTCTATTTCAGGTGTAAGTTCTTCAATCAGCTTTTCATAATAAAAAAACATATTTTCATAGTATTTTTGCCATTTTTCCCTGTCGGCGTTTTTAGGGTAGGTGAAGTTTTCTATTTTCATTTTAGCATATCTCTGGCTTACCTGCTCGGAATTGTAAAAAGGATGGGAATGCAAAAGCCTCCATATCAAAAGCCTGCTCACACCTTCAATTAAAAACGTAAAATTGTAATGCATAAGCGTCGTATGGTGCCCTGCTTTAAATATGGAGTTTAAAAGATTATTTTTCTTATCCCACCCGGCCGCACTCTCAGGCGTTATTATATGTTTTCCGAAATAGCAGCTTCTCGCACTTCCCACAGCGACGTCCGTGGGTTTGTATCTGCTTTCAAGCGCTTTTACAATCATTAAAATCCTTTGTACATTTCAAAATAAATAGGTCTGCCGTTATCCATATAAATAAAATATTTACCGTCTTTAACATAAATTTTGAATATTTTAACATTTTGTACGAATTTATCCAAATAGTAATCCGGCGGTAATTTTAACAAATTTACAACCTCAGGGGATTCGAGCCTCATAAGCGTATTGTGTTTTTTGCTAACATACCATACCACATAAGGCTCCGGTATAAAATGAAGGGAATTTGAAGTACGGATTTTTACAACCGAATAATCCCCCGAACCTGTTACATTAATTTCGCCGCCGTTTAATAAATCATAATATAAAACCTTCATGTAAAGATCAAACTTAAGCTGTTTTTCATATCTTTTTTCAAGTACGCCTCCGCTGTTTTTCGAATATGATATAACATTGCTTAAAGCCAGAAAAAGAATCGAGAGTATCACCACCGATATAAGCAGTTCTATAAGTGTGAACGATTTTTTCACTTTATCTCCGCGGAATAAACATAAACGGACGACGTTTTGTCGTAAATTTTTATTTTCTTTAAAACAAGTGTATTCACGGAATCTATTTTTTCGGAATACTCCGTGTTATATTTTACATAAAGCTTCTCTTTTTTCAGCTCTTTTATGATTTTATCGTTTTTTATGCCGAACCCTTTTAACATTTCATAAACGTTTTTAGCATCTTTTTCCAACACCCCCACACTCGCCCTGTAGGAAAATTCCCCTCTCGTCTTCGCAAGGGAGAGTATTTTCTCACCTTCCGAAATAACTGAAAAAACCGCCGACGATATAATAAAAGAGAGCATTACGGCTATAATAACCTCTATCAATGTAAAAGCCTTCATTTCACGTTTCCATCAGAAGGCTCGTAACCCTTGCACAAAAACAGTTCCTGCGCCTTTTTCAAAGATTCGGCACGGGTTACCGAAAACGGTTTGAATACGTAATACCCGTCTTTACAGGAAAGTATAAAACTCTCTCCTATGCCGTTTACGACCCTGTATTCGAATATTTTTTCGTCTTCAAACGTTTTTTTTTCAAATCTTCCGTCTTTATATTCGTAAACGAAAGGGTTAAGACACCTGAAAACGGTTTTTTTATCGCTTTTAATTCTCCCGTTTTTGTAAACGGTTATAAAACCGTCGGGATAAAGCTCTTTTCTCAAATCGGTTACAGAAGTGTGTTTTTGCGAAAACTCAGGAAGCTTAACTGCCAAAAACGTTATAACCCCCATTAAAATAATTACCGTTAAAAGTTCTATAAGAGTAAATCCTAATTTCCGCATTCGCTGAGTCTGATGTCTTTGTTTTCACCTTTGCCGCCCTCTTTTCCGTCGGCGCCTAAAGAGATGATATCTATATCTCCTTCGTTGTTTACATAAATGTAATCGTTGCCCCAAGGATCCTTAGGCAGTTTTTTCGAATTTAAAAAACCGTCTTTAGGATAGTTTTTATATTTCTGAGGGTCAGGGTTTTTAATCAGCGCTTTTAGCCCCTCCTCCGTGGAAGGATACACACCCTCGTCAACTTTAAAGGAATCGAGTGCGTTTTTAAGGGACTTCATCTGAATACACACAAGTTTTTCTTTTGCTTTTTCACTCTGCCCTATTAAATTAGGAACGACAAGAGAGGCGATAAGACCTAGTATTACTATAACGATCATCACCTCAATCAAACTGAACGCTTTTTTCATTTTTTTCCTTTATTTTGCATAAAAATCCAGAACCGTGGCGTTTACTTCACTGCCGGCGGTGTCGTTGTTGTCGGCGGCGTTGTCGTCGTCTATCTGTACAGCCGTTTTGGCATAATCTAACACGACAGTACCCGTAAAGTTCAAATCACTCGTGTTATAATCCTTCTGACAAAGAACATTTCCGCCATCGTCAGTAACCTTATATGTTATTACGCCGTTGTTATTTAAAATATAAGTTTTTAAAACCTCACCTTCAACGGACGAACTTAAAGAGCAGCCTCCTGCGTTATATTCGTTGAAATCGCCGCTGTAATCGTATAACCCTCCCCAAAATCCGATATAAAAAGGTTTAATGTTCAATCCGGCGTAATAACCGACTTTTGAATTATTGTAATCCAAACTTATATCGGTGGCCGCAACGACCTTATATTTTCTGTAAGGCCCCCCTTCGTTTAAAACGACTTTCGTGTATATTTCACCTGCACCGTTGTAAATATACGTATTTACCGCCGCTCTTGTTTCATTACCGTCCTCTTTTGTGGTATATAGGTTGATTTGATTGTTCCCGAGCGTCACAACCGATTTTTCATATCTGTAATCCCCCGCATATTTCTGAAGAACCTTAAACCAGTTGTAACCGAACATTTCCCCGATACACGCTCTTTTTATGTGCAAATCAAAATTCGCAATATCGTTTTTGGTAACGTTATCGTCAACAAAATACGCGTGTTCGTCGCTGTTCCAGTGATACACGTCGTTTCCGTTTTCCGCATATATGGCAAACTGGAAAGTTTCATTGTTTTCAAGAGCTCTTTGGATTTCATCCTCATAACCGGAATCCACCCTGCAGTCTTTTCCGAAACTTCCGTCGCTTTCAACCTTGCAGTTTACACCGTCGTAGATATTCTGGGAAACAAAAGAATCGGGAACTATTCTCACATACGTATTGTAAGGTACGCTTATTGCCTTGTTGTTGTAATCGTAAAAATTTATTTTCCCGACCACAAGACTGTTCGCATCCACCGTTACCGAACCGGTTCCGGTACTTGAAGAAGCGGTTGAATTATCCGTACTGGTACCGCAGCCCGCAAACAACAAAACACCCGCTATACACCCTGCCGTCAATTTAACGTTCAAATTCATTTTTTTTCCTTTTTAGATATTCGGTGTTATAATTTTATCAAAAAAGGAAACAATGAAAAAATCCGTAGCCCTTTTTGTCACAATCACTTTTTTATTCATAGCATTAGGCATTATTTCCGCTGTTTTGTCCGTATCGAAAAAGGCCTCTTCGTCATCAAACGTATATATAGCGCAGAATTCCGTACTGATAAAAGACACGTTAACGGCGCTTTCCGAAATTACGGAGGATATAAACTCTTCAAAAAAGCTCGACGGAATTTTTACGACATTTTTTATTTCCGACGAAAAAGGGGAATTCAGGGCCGTTTACACAATAACGCCGCTTTTTAACAAAATAGACATCAACGCATTTTTGCAAAACGGAAAAATAAACAAAAACATAAACTTTTTCCTCGACAATGTTTTAGAGTATTACGAAATACAAAATCCGGCCCTTTTTAAAGATCTCCTTCTTGACACGATAGACACCGACAAAACGGAAAGGGAAGGCTACAGCGAAATCATTTTAAACGATCCTTTTTTTCAAAACGGAAAAATATACAATTTCAAACACTTCGAACTTATAGAAAAATACTACGTAAAAATCACGGACGACAAAAACATTTACAAAGTTCCGTGGAAAAAACTGATTTTTTTCTCGGACGGTTCAAAGCATATACTCGAATGCAGCCTTTTAAACAAAAAAACGGCCGAATTTTTAGGTCTGCAGTTTAACGGAAAACCGACATGCGAAAACATACTTACCGAAGAAAACAATCAAACCGTTCAAAATTTCGATATAATTGAATTTAAAAATAAAAACGACTTTCTGATAAAAATAAACATACAATATTTTATAAACGAAAAAAAAGAGTCATTCGACATAATTTATAACATACATACGAAAAAGGCAGTTTCAATTGAAAGTAATCCTGTATACTAAAGAATTCAATCAGCATATAAAAGAGCCGGTCGACATAATACTTTCGCCTCAGTACTACTGGATAAAAAAAATAGAAATACCGGTAAAATCCCTGAAAGACGCCAAAAAAATAGCAAAATCGCTTTTTCAGCTGAACGACGGGTATATTTACGACGCCATGAAAATAGAAGGAAAATACTTCGCTTACGCCATAAACAAAAAACTGAAGCTGAACATAGAAAAAAAATATATAAATTCAATCCGACTGGCACAGAGCGAACTGTACAAATACGACGTTATAAACGTATCCGAAAACCATTCCATCCAGAAAATAGACGATCTTCTCTTCTGTTTTCCAAACGTAAAAAACGCCCCGTTTATAGACGAAATACTCCCGGATCTTAAACTTACGAACAATAAAGTAACCCTGTACGACAGAATAAACATAGACAAAGGGCTAATAGCCGCAGCCGTTACAATATTCCTGCTTTTAAACGGCGGTTTTATCATAAAAACAATAAAAAACCGCATTTCATACGGGACACTCGAAAATGAAAAAACAAAACTTATAAAACGTTACAACCTTCCACCCACAACGTTTCAGTTAAATTCCATACTCTCATCTTTAAAAAAAACGGACAAAACACAGACACTTATAAGAAAAGATCTTGAATACATAACGAAAACCCCGCTGAAAAAAGGGGAAAAATTTTTAAACCTTTCATTTTCCAACAAAACATTCACCGTTTCCGTAAAAACGGACAGAAACCTCGATTTTTATTTTAAAAAAAGGTTCAAAGTCAAATCCGAATTTAAAAATTCACTCTACAAGGCCGAATTATATGAATAAAAAAATACTGATTTTAACCGCCCTGCTTTTTCTGACGGCAACACTGTGGAGTTTTAAGTTTTACGTTTCAAGCAAAAAAGAACTTAAAAACGAAATTGAATACATAAACGATTTCAAAACCGAAATTTACGAAATAAACCGCCTTAAAAACAAATATTCGACCAAGCCGTTAAAAATACTCAGAAAAATCTGTAACTTTGAAGAGGACTCGAAAATATATAAAATCAGCTGCAAAACGGACATTAAAAACATTTATAAAATATCGTCGTTTTTAAGATCACCGGTAAAACTAAAAACCTTTACACTCTCCGATGAAAACGGATCTCTTATAAGATTTTACGCGGAGATATACAGATGAAAAAGTTTCTTATAATACTATCCGGTTTTCTTTTAGGAGTTATCGTCTTTTTGCCTAAAGAGGAGCTTTTTTACCTTTTGCAAAAAAAACTTTACGAAAAACAAATTTACATAAAAAGCGATGTAACCTCATCTTTGAAAGAGATTCGGATAAACAATGCGAAAATATACTACAACGACATAAAAATGGCCGATTTGAAAAAAGCAAAAGCCTATATGTTCATTTTTTACAATAAAATCCATTTGACGGATTTAAAACTGGACATAGGAAACTACGCTATAAAAAAGGCCGAAATCACATACTCTATAACAAATCCGCTGAAAATAGAAATAAAAGCCGTCTCAAACGTAGCCGATATAAACGGTTACGCGGATCTTTCAAAACGCTTTGTTAAAATATATTTTACAAACATAAAAAAAGCGGATATTGAAAAACTGCTGAAAAAAGACAAAAAAGGATATTTTTATTATGCGGCTTATTAAAAACCTATGTTATTTCGGAGTTTCTTTTGCGGCGGCCTTTTTTTTATGGAGCATAGCGGAGTTTTTCCTGCCTAACACACCCGTTTATCATTTCATACCCGAAAACGGCCGCAGTTTTTTCAATATCAGGCTCTCTCACATTTTCGTTTCTCAAAACAAAAAAACAGAAAAATCAATAACGAATAAAATAACGGAAACATTAAAAGGTGTCGTGTTAAAGGCGGTATACATCAACGGAAAAAAATCGTTCATAATAGTAAAGGACAAACAAACACGCTTTATAGATTTAAACGGATATTACAAAGGTTACAAACTTATAAAAATAAACCCCGATTCCGCGGTCTTTTCCAAAAATGGAAACGAATATATTATAAAATTTCAAAAAACCGCCCCGGATTCGGCATACAGCGAAAAAACACAAAACGGCACGTTTGTCGTAAACAAAAACGTTATAAACGAATACAAGCATAATTTTTCAAAAATCTGGCGGAACATAGGAATAATAAAACTGAGGCAGGGATATAAAATAACATACGTCAGAGCAAATTCGATATTTCAAAAAATAGGCTTAAAAAAAGGCGACGTTATTTTAAAAGTAAACGGAAAAAACCTGAGCAACGACGCACAGGCATGGCAGTTTTATAAAAACATAGACAACTATGACTTTTTAGAAATAGAAATTTTAAGAAACAACAAAATAAAGGTTTTACGTTATGAACTGGATTAAAATTATTTTTATTTTGGCTATAGGTTTACAGGCGAGACTTATAGATCTGAGTTTTAAGGATTTGGACATTAAAGACTTTATTAAAATGGTGGCGAAAATAACGGACAAAAACATTCTGCTTCCGAACGATATAAGGGGAAAAGTGAATTTCATATCCGTAAAACCGGTCAATGAGAATGAAATTTACACCATTCTTCTTAATATTCTGCGCTCTAAAGGATACACAATCGTTTCGGAAAAAGGATATCTCAAAGTTTTAAGAACAGCCGATATCTTAAAAGAAGCGCCCCCTATGAAAACCGACATATACCAGATGAAAACGGATATCATAAACCTTCACAATATACTCGCAAGAGATGCATACGCACAGGTAAGCTTTCTTAGGAGCAGATACGGCAAAATAGTCGTTAACAACGACAAAAACCTGCTGATAATAACCGATTATCCGAATAACATCTCCGTAATTAAAAAACTGCTTGCCAAAATCGATACGCTAAACAGACCTGACATAATCTACTACAACCTAAAATACGCCCAGGTTACAAAAATTTTTCCAAAAATAAAAGATATTGCGGCCACTCTTTACAACCCTAAAATTTATAAATACAAATTAATAGAAAACGACGGAAACAACGGTATTATTTTAGTGGGTCCCATAAAAATAATAAATAAAATAAAAACCAGCATTGTAAAATTGGATAAGAAACCGAAACCGGTGGATCAGATTACCGAAATAATAACGCTTAAAAATTCGGACGTATCAAATATGGCGAAAGTAATAGAAAAAATAGTAAAACTGAAATACAAAAAAAACACCCCTTCGGTGACGGAAGACAAAGAGACAAACTCTTTAATAATAATCGCTTCCCCCGAACAGATGGAAACGCTAAAAACGATTATAAGCGCTCTTGACATCCCTAAAATGCAGGTTTACGTCAAAGCCAAAATACTTGAAATAAGCAATCTCAAAGCTTCCGAAATAGGCAGTAAACTCGGTCTTTACGGACTCAGTACCAGCAGCAGCGGCCTATATACGATGAGCGCGAATTTCGGAGGGGCCTCCATAGTGCTGCCGGATATACAGTCTTTGGGACTGACCCTTCCGACAATACAACACGGACTCGCCTTAGGAGCCACGATAGATCTTTTAGAAACGTTCGGAGCCGCCAAAAAACTGAGCGAACCCTCCATTTTATGTATAAACAACACCCCTTCGACCATATATGTGGGTAAAACCGTATCCGTCAAAACCGGACAGACAACCTCCACATCCACAAGCGTATCCTATTCAAGACAGGATATAGGTCTTACTCTTCAGATAAAACCGAGAATCGACAGCGACAACAAGGTTTCGTTAGACGTAAAAGCCGTCGTTGAGGACATACTTCCGGGCTCACCGGACAATACTCTTCCGATAACGTCAAAAAGGGATATTAAAACAACAACCATAGTAAGCAACGGCCAGAGCATTATCATAGGCGGGCTTGTAAAAAACAATAAAGACATAACCGTAAAAAAAGTTCCCTTCTTAGGAGACATCCCGGTATTAGGGGCTCTTTTCAGACACAAAGAGGTGAATAAGGACAAAACGACCCTCGTAATTCTGCTGACGCCTTATATAGTAAAGAAAAGCACGGATCTGAACAAGCTGAGGCTGACCTTAGGAAAACTGAACGAACTAGAAAGAAAATTCGCACTCGAATATATCAAAAAGAAGAAGATAAAATGAAAACGCTTCAAAACATAAACCCCAAAGCTTTCACTCCCGAAAATTTCGATATTGAAAAAGGTATAAAATTTTTTCTTCTTCCGGGTGTTTTTGAAAACACCCGTTATTTTTTCACAACCAAGGAAAATATGATTGACGCTCTTAATTTTTACAATAAAACGGATCTTCCTTTTGAAATAATAATAACGGATTCCGAATCGTTCAACAGGCTTCTTAACCAGTTTCTTGAAGTCAAAACACAAAAAGATCTGCAAAGCGACATAGAACTTGAAGAGGATTTAAGCCTCGACGATTTCATAAAAGGCGGACTTGACATTTTGGATTCTGAAAACTCGGCCCCTATTATAAAATTCGTAAACTCAATGTTTTTTCAGGCCGTAAAAAGAAGGGCAAGTGACATACACATAGAAACGCATGAAAATTTCGGAAGTATAAGATTCAGGATAGACGGCATTTTAATTACGCAGGCCACAGTGCAAAAACAGATAACAAACCTCGTAATAAACAGAATAAAAGTCATATCAAACCTTGACATAAGCGAAAAAAGAATCCCCCAAGACGGAAGATGCCAGATAAAAATCGCAAACAAAACAACGGACATAAGGGTTTCGATTATTCCGACATATTTCGGTGAAAAAGCGGTTTTGAGACTCTTGATGGAAAGCGAGGACATACCGAGCCTCGCACGTCTCGGATTCGATACGAGGGTAACGGAAGGATTTAAAGAACTGCTCGAACA
This sequence comes from Nautilia sp., assembly GCF_053994455.1. Lineage (NCBI taxonomy): Bacteria > Pseudomonadati > Campylobacterota > Epsilonproteobacteria > Nautiliales > Nautiliaceae > Nautilia > Nautilia sp. The sequence continues at coordinate 20,594 of NZ_JBMYAU010000130.1, forward strand.
CTCCTACGGAATGATATTGGTAACGGGTCCGACCGGAAGCGGTAAATCAACAACCCTTCACAGTTTTCTGCAGACAATTGCGGACACGACCAAAAACATAATAACTATAGAAGACCCGGTGGAATACAAAGCGGACAACATCAACCAGATACAGGTGAACACAAAAGTCGGGCTTACGTTCAGCTCAGGGCTCAGAAGCATTTTAAGGCAGGATCCTGATATTATAATGGTCGGTGAGATAAGAGACAAGGAAACCGCCACAATAGCCATACAGGCGGCTTTAACGGGGCACCTTATGCTCTCCACGCTTCATACGAACAACGCCGCTTCAACCGTAACAAGGCTTATGGATATGGGAATAGAGCCGTTCTTAATAGCCTCTTCCTTAATAGGAATCCTTTCCCAAAGATTAGTAAGAATTTTATGCGAATGCAAAACGGAAGAGGAAAGCGGGGAATATATGAAAATAATAAATAAAAACCCCCTGTTAAAAAAATACCGAACGGAAAAAATCTATAAACCCAAAGGCTGCCCGAAGTGCAATTTTACGGGCTACGTAAAAAGAAAAGCGGTAGGGGAGCTGTTTATTATGAACGATGAAATAAAAGCTTTGATAGCCGAAGGCACAAACGATATAGAACTTAAAAACAGAATGATTGCACACGGTATGAAAACAATCCAGGAAAACCTGTGCGAACTGATTATAAACGGAGAAACCTCCCTTAAAGAGGCGGTAAGAGTCGGACTTAAAGACTAAAGGCTAAAAAGTGAAATTCAAATACAGCGGCTATGACAAAACAGGTAAAAAAATAAAAGGCAAAATAGAAGCGTCAAATGAAAAAGAGGCTATTTCAAAACTTGAAAATATTCTCGTTACCGATATTAAACAGATTAAAAATTTCAGCATAAACGTTTCATTCAGAAAAACACCATCAAAAGAACTTTCGAAACTGTTTAATTCGATAGGTCTTTATTTAAACTCCTCCATTCCTTTGGTAAGCGCCATAAACCTGACGAAAAACCAGACACAAAACGTAAAAATAGTAAAATTTCTCGATTATCTGCAAAATTCAATAAAAGAAGGAAAATCCCTTTACAGCGCCATAGAATCCCAAACAGTCCTGAAACTTCCCGAATATGTCGCCAATACCATAAAAATAGGCGAAGAAAGCGGCAAACTCGACATCATTTTAACAGAGATATCTAAATTTTTAAAAGACGAGGAAAAACTTTCCTCAAAAACCTCACAGGCCCTTATTTATCCCATGTTTATAGTTGCCGTTGCGGTTTTTATGATCTCTTTTATGCTTACAACCGTAGTGCCTAAAATAGTAAAAGTATTTGAAAACCTTCATCAGGATCTCCCCGCAATTACCAAAATAGTTATAAAAAGCGGCAATTTCCTTCAGGACAACTGGAAAATAATCTTTATCTCACTTATTGCAACAGCGGTTTTTTTTAAATATCTTTATTCGAAAAACTACAAATTCAGATTTTACATAAACAAATATTCCTTAAAACTGCCCGTTTTAAAAAAAATCATTCTTTCAAAAGAGCTCGGGAGGTTTTCATACCTGACATCGGTATTGGTCGGTGCGGGCGTAAATTACATACAGGCCATCAATATGGCTTCAAACACTATTCAAAACGAATACATAAAATCGCTGTTTCAAAAAGCCCTTAGCGACGTATTGGAAGGAAAAAAACTGTCCGTCTCCTTAAAAAAAGCCGGCTTCAACCTCGAAAACAGCTTTTTACAGGCATTGGCACTTGCGGAAGAAACGTCAAAAATAGACGAAGTTTTAAAAAACGTAAGCGAAATATACTTTGAAGAAAACGAATCCCTTATAAACACCCTTTTAAGTATGTTGGAACCCGCCCTTATAGTGGTTGTAGGCGTAAGCATAGGGTTTATCGTAACCGCCATGCTCCTGCCTATGTTCAGTATGAGCGTAATTAAATAAAATCACTGTTTTTTATTTTTTCACTGTCTATTTCAATTACGGTGTGAACGTTTCCTCTCGGATTGAAATCCATTGTTATTTTCATATATTTAGGTTTCAGTTTATTATAAAGCGTGTCGAATATTTCGTTGGCGCTGTCTTCGTGGGAAATATATCTGTTCATAAAAGAATTTATAAAAATTTTAAGAGCCTTTAATTCAACCACCCACTCATCCGGAATATATTCCAAATAAACGGTTGCAAAATCCGGATAGCCGCTTCTGGGGCATTTACACATAAATTCGGGAAGGGTGATTTTGATTAAATAGTTTTTTTTATGCTTATTAGGCCATATTTCCATATTTTCCGGATTAAATTCAAGAATTTCCTTCTCACCATACTTCATAATACATCCTCCATTTTAATTAATTTATCAAATCCTTTGTTTTTTAAACCGTTGTATAACTTTTTATCACCGGTTAACAATACTCCGTTTAATTCAATAGTTAAAGCTACAAAGCTGATATCATTTTTATCAACATCAAAACATAATTCATAAGCTTGTTTTAATGACGATATACTGAAATCCTTTTCATTCTTAAAATGAATTTTATTTATTATAAAAGAAAAAAACGTATCTATTTCGTAAATTTGCAAGTTGGACAATTTAGATATTTTGTGCTTATATTTAAAAATTTCGTATATTAAATAATTCGGAGCATAAAAATAATATTTATTAAAAAGATTTAAATATTTTTCATTGGAAGATAAAAGAGAAGAAAAAATTATATTAGTATCAATTATTATTTTCAATTATTCCTCTTTTAATAAGCAAATCATTTAAAAAATTATTATAATAATTTTTATTAACTTCTTGTGAAAGCTTATTTATTTCATTCTCCGAAAGTTTATTGGCTTTATAAAAAAGTTCTTTTATTTTGATATATTCTATAATATCTTCGATATTACCTATATCTTTGTCAATTTCAATTAATAATTTACCGTTTTGATAATATATCTGCATTAAATCTCCTATACGTCGATATTTTCAACTTCTTTTGCATTCGCCTGGATAAACTCACGCCTCGGACCGACTTCGCTTCCCATGAAAAGTTCGAACTTTTCGGCGGCGTTTTCGGCATCTTCCATCGTTACCTGAATGAGCACCCTGTTTTCAGGGTTCATTGTAGTTTCCCAAAGCTGTTCCGGATTCATCTCACCGAGACCTTTGTATCTTTGGATATGTGCGCCTTTTCTCGCCTTTTCGACAACCTCTTCGAGAAGATCCAAATAATCCCTGTCTATTATATCTTTATATTCCTGAAGTCTTCCGTAAACCTTTTTGGCTTCCTTAAACAGCTGATGATTAAGAAGCTTATCGTCAATCGTAATCTCTTCAAGCCCTCTGTTTGTCTGGATATAGTAATGGTCGTCATGTTTTGAAATAATATTAAACCCTAATCCTTCAAGGAATTTAGGCAGTTCTTCTAAGTTGCCGTTTTCTATTAAAAACCTGATAACTTCAGGGATGTTGAATCTTTTTGAAAGCCTCTCAAGCAGAAGCTTATAAAACGCCGCATACTTTAACAGCTCTTTAAGTTCAGGTTTTCCGACTCCGGTAATATTTATTGAGTTTATACCCTGTTCTATTAAAAATTCATTCAGTTCTTTATCGTCTTTAAGGTATTTTTCGATTTTACCCTTTTTGTATCTGTATAAAGGAGGCTGTGCGATATAAAGATACCCGTTTTCGATAACTTCCCTTAAATGGTTAAAGAAAAACGTCATAATAAGCGTCTGGATATGGCTTCCGTCTACATCCGCATCCGTCATAATTATTATTTTATTGTATCTGATTTTGTCTATGTCGAAATCTTCGCCTATACCCGTTCCGAGTGCTGTTATTATATTTTTAATTTCTTCACTGCTCAGGGCTTTCGCATCTGTGGATTTTTGCGTGTTCAATATTTTACCCCTAAGCGGCAGTATAGCCTGAAACACCCTGTCCCGTCCCTGTTTCGCACTTCCTCCAGCACTGTCACCCTCTACCAAATACAGTTCTGATTCTGTCGGGTCTTTACTTTGACAGTCCGCCAATTTTCCGGGAAGCGTACCTACACCCACTTTCGCCTGTTTTCTCGTAAGATCCCTCGCCCTTTTGGCGGCAATTCTGCTTCTTGCCGCGGCAATCGCCTTTTCGGCTATAAGTTTGGCTTCGTTTGGATTTTCTTCAAAAAACCTTGTCAGATATTCGTAAGTCACTTTCTGGGTAATGGGTTTTACATAAGAGCTTCCGAGTTTTCCTTTTGTCTGTCCTTCGAACTGCGGCTCGCTCATTTTAACGCTGACAATTGCGTTAAGGCCCTCTTTTACATCATCACCCGTTACTTTAATATTCTCTTTTAATTTTATATTTTTATTGATGTAGTTAATTACAGCTTTAGAAAGCCCAGCTTTAAATCCGCTTTCATGCGTTCCGCCTTCAGGGGTTCTGATGTTGTTTACAAAACTCAAAACCTTTTCGTCGTATCCGCTGTCGTAACACAAAGCCACCTCAACGTCGAGGGCTTTTTCTTCGTCGCTGTAATGGTCGTTGAAATATACAACTTCGGTAATACACTCTTTGTTCGTAAGGGTTTTTACAAAATCTTTGATGCCGCCTTCGTAATGGTATTCCTCTTTTATCCCGTCGTTTTCGTTTTCGAATTTGATAGTAATGTTGGGATTCAGGTAAGCAAGTTCTTTTAGCCTTTTTTGTAAAATTTCGCTTTTAAATGTTGTTGTTTCGAAAATTTCGTCATCAGGCCAGAACTGAATGGTGGTACCCGTTCTGTTTGTGTTCCCGATAACTTCCAAATCGGTAACGGGTTTTCCCCTTTCAAATTCCTGTCTCCATATTTTGCCGTCTCTTTTTATGGTCATTATGAGTTTTTTTGCAAGCGCGTTGACCACCGAAACCCCGACTCCGTGCAGACCGCCTGAAACCTTATAGGTTTTGTTGTCAAATTTACCGCCCGCATGCAGTACGGTTAAAACGACGGTTGCGGCCGGAATTTTTTCTTCAGGGTGTATATCTACCGGAATTCCTCTTCCGTTATCCGAAATTTCGGCACTTCCGTCTTTGTTTATCTTTACTTTTATCTCGCTGGCGTACCCGGCCATAGCTTCGTCTATGGAATTGTCCACCACTTCGTAAATCAAGTGGTGAAGGCCTTTTACCGAAGTGTCTCCTATATACATTCCCGGTCTTTTTCTGACCGCTTCAAGACCTTTTAATACTCTGATGTTCTTGGCACCGTAATCGCTCATTAAATTCCTTTTTGCTATATTTAGGGTAATATGGTATTCGCTAAGTTGGAGAGAAGGTTTTAAAGAAGATTTTAGATTCTTACCTCCTCTTTTTTAGTATTATATCAAATATTCAGAGGCATTACTATTGTTATGAAATTGTCGTCTTTCAGTACGAAAGGTATATTCGGTTCGTTTAGTCCTAATATGAAAGTTTCGTTTTCGATTACATTTAAAAAGTCGGTTATATATCTGCTATTTACCGCGAATGTGAATTCGTCTATTTCCGTTTCGGTCTCAAAACTCGTTTTCGCCTGCATAGTTTCGTCACTGATACTTTCGAATTCTATTTTATTCTGTTTTATCGTTATTTTTGTTTCGTTTGAAATTATGCTTACCTGCTTTAAGTGTGATAGAAATTCGTTTTTCGGAAGTGTTATTTCGTATTTCAGGTGTTGCGGTATTATTTTTTCGTATGCCGGGAATTTTCCGTTTATGAGTTTTGTGAAGAACAGTACGTCTTCGTTTTTCAATATCAGATATACGTCGTCATTGAATATTTTCATATCGTCTCTTATTACTCTTTTTATTTCGGCAATGCTTCTTTTGGGTATTATTATTTTTGATTCGGCGGATGTCGCGTTTGAGTAATATACGGCTAATCTTCTCGTATCCGTCGACACGAAACTGCTTTTTTCCTTTAAATCGAAAAGGGCTCCGTTTAGTTCGTATTTAGGGTTGTTGTTGTCTATTACCGGATATATTCTTTTTATCGCCCTATTTAATTCCTCTATTTCCGTTTTGATTTCGTTCATTCCTTCCGTACTTGGGAATTCCGGAAATTCCTCCGGATTGAACGATGTCAGTTTGTATACCGAATTTTCCTGTGTTATTGTTATTTGATCGTTTTTCGATTTTATTTCGACTTCCTTGTTTTGAAGGGTTTTTATAATATCGAGAAATCTTCTTCCGTTTATGGTTATTTTTCCCGTTTCGGTTATTTCGGCGTCGGTTTTCATCATTATGCCTATTTCTTTGTCCGTTGCTTTAAGTGTCAGTTTGTCGTCGGCGTTTATCAGTATGTGTGATGTTATTTGCGTGTTGTCTTTTTTTTCCGTAAACGGTATTATCTGGTTTAGAATGCTTTCGATGACGGGCTTTTCGATTTTGATGTGCATTTCTTCTCCTTCTTTAAATTTTAATAATAGTAGTAATAAGATGCGTTAAAATGTGAAAACTTTATTTTTTCCCCATTATACCTAAAAAAGGCGCGTGAATGTGAAAAATTTTTTATTCACTTCATTCACTTTTTTTCAGTTGTATTTTATTTTTCAGCTCTTCTATTTTTATTCTGAATTCGCTGTCTTCTTTGAGTTTGTTGTTGAAACTTTTTATAGCGTGGCTTACTGCGCTGTGATCTTTGAGTCCGAAATATTTAGCTATTATAGGTGTGGATTCTTTTGTAAACTCCCTTGCAAGGTATATGGCGCATCTTCTGGCCAGTACTATGTTTTTGTTTCTGCTTTTGGAAGTTATTTCGCTCGGTTTTATGTTGAATTCTTTTGCGATAAGTTTAATAATGTCTTCGAGTGTAATTATCTCTTTTTTGTCTTTTATGTGTTCTTTAAGAGCCTGTTTTGCAAAATCTAACGTAATGTCGTTAATACCCAAAATTTTTGACATGGCGTTTATTTTCGTAATCATCCCTTCTATTTCCCTGATGTTCGAATCGAGTTTTGTAGCAATGTATTCGATAATTTCGTCCGGCAGGTATATGCCATTAAGTTCGCATTTTTTTCTTATGATTTCTATTTTCGTTTCGAGTTCCGGCGGCTGTATGTCTACTATAAGACCGGCTTCAAACCTGCTTCTTAGCCTGTCCACCAGATCGTAAAGTTTTTTAGGCGGTCTGTCGGCTGTGAGGCAGATCTGTTTTTTCTGGTTGTACAGTTCGTTGAACGTATGGAAAAACTCTTCCTGGGTTCTTTCCTTTCCGGCGAAAAACTGAACGTCGTCTATTAACAGAATATCGCAGTTTCGATATTTTTCGTGAAACCTTTCGGGTGTTTTCATACGTATGTTTTCGGTAAATTCATTCATAAACTGTTCGCTTGTAACATACAGCACCTTAAGCGAATTTTTCAGGTAGTTTCCTATGGCCTGAAGAAGATGTGTTTTTCCTAAACCGACTCCTCCGTATATAAACAGGGGGTTGTAATTTTTGCCCGGGTTTTCAGCCACGCTTTTTGCGGCCGTATAGGCGAACTGGTTGGAAGGGCCGACTATAAAACTTTCGAATGTGTATTCGGGTATGAGAATACTCGGAGCCGTGGGTTCTATAATTTCTTCAATGGTAAGCGGTTTATGTACTATTTCTTTGGTGATTATGTCTATTTTGGGTTTTATACCCGTCTCTTTTTCATACAATTCGCTTATTTTTTTAAGATATTTCCTTTTTACGAAGTTGGCGATAAAAATGTTCGGGGCCTTAATGATAAGATTTGTGGAGGTCGAATTTTTTTCGTCGAATTCCAAATTTTTTATAAATTTATTATAATTCACATGGTTTTCGTTTTTAAGTGAATTTTTTATTTTTTCAAACAGGTTCAAAGCATCCCTTTGTGAAGAACTTTTTTTTCACATTGTGAAGAAATTGTGAAAAATTATGTGAATTAAATTTTAGCATATCCTAAAATAAATGTAAAACCGTTTCATTCACATTGTGAATATACAGTGAATAAATATTGAATAAACTGTGAAAGGATCTTATGAAAATATTAGGAATAGATCCGGGTACCATAAAATGCGGATACGCCGTTATAGAAACAAAACCGAGGCTTACACTGATTGATGCGGGATTTATCAAAATCACCGAAAAAGATCTTCAGTGTCAGCTTACCCAGCTTATAGAAGGCATTGACCTGATATACGACACTTCGATTGACGAGGTTGCCATTGAGGATATTTTTTATGCGTACAACCCGAAAACGGTTTTAAAACTCGCCCAGTTCAGGGGTGCTCTTTCTCTCAGGATTTTACAGATTCACGGAAATTTTAGCGAATACACGCCTTTACAGGTAAAAAAGGCCGTTACCGGAAACGGAAAGGCTAAAAAAGAACAGGTTGCTTTTATGGTTAAAAGGATTCTTGGAATAAAAAACGAAATAAGGCCTTTGGATATAACCGATGCCATTGCGGTGGCCGTTACGCATTTCCAGAGGATAAAATGTTAGAAATTACCGATATTATAGGAATAATAGCCTTTGCAATAAGCGGTTTTATCATAGGGGTGAGAAACAGGCTCGACTTGCTCGGTATTACCATCAGCGCATTTTTAACGGCATTAGGAGGAGGTATAATAAGAGATTTGCTTGCCGAAAGAAATATATACTCTTTTACGGATCCTATTCCTGGCAGTCTTGTTCTGGCGGTTTTAATTGTCGGATTGTGTTTTAAACTTCATAAATTCGATTTTGAAAAAAAAGGATTGTTTTTAATAAGCGATTCCATAGGTCTTGTCTCTTTTTCCATCTCCGGGAGTATTGTCGCTTTGGATGCCGGTTTTAACATATACGGCGTTGTGTTTACGGCTCTGATTACGGCTGTGGGAGGAGGTATGTTAAGGGATGTGTTGATTAACAAGGTGCCTTTTATATTGAAAGAAAATTTTTACGGCAGCGTTAGTATATTCGTAAGTGTTTTTTTATATTTTTTCGGTATCAACGATTTTAATATCGTATTAATGCTGTGTACGGGGGTTATAATAAGAATACTCGCCCATAAAAAAAATTGGAAATTACCGATTTTTGATGTATAATTAATATACTAAAAAACAAAGGAGAATAAATGAAAGTAGGTGATTTGGTAATAGTTGCTACACTTGGAGAGATTAAAGCGTATAAAGCGAATCCGAGAACGCCTGAGGCGGAGGCGGGTTTGAAACCGGATGAAATAAAACTGGATTTGATAAGTGCGATTGACATTCTCGAAGCTCATAAAAAAGTTTCGGATCTGCTCGATTTTGACGCCGGTGTTAAAAAAGCGGGATTTTTAAACAGGGCCGCAAGCGGTGAAAAACATACGCTTAAAGAAGAGATTTACCGTGAGGCAGTTAAAGCGGTTGCGGAGGATTTGGATATGCTTATAGAACAGTACGGGGATAAAAAAGTGTTTTTATCTTTACCTAAAACTATCGCAAAAGACGTGTTGGAAAATTTAAAAAACGTTTCAAAAATTTACAGGCTGGTGGAAAAGGATTTGTTAAAAACCGACAAAAACCGACTTGTAGAGGAGTTTAAACCTGAAATTCTGAAATAGGGGGCTTATTTAAGCTCCTCCATATTAAAAGGTTTTGAAAAATAGTATCCTTGAAAGGCATCTATATCTAATTCTTTTAATTTGATATAAAGTTCTTCATTTTCAACAAATTCGGCTATAGTTTCGAAATTAAACATTTTTGATATTTCGACTATTTTTTGAAGTAATTTATATAGTTTATCGTCTTTTAGAATGTCTTTTACAAGTGTGCCGTCGATTTTTAATGTGTTTATAGGCAGTTTTTTAATAAGATATACGAAATTAGAATAACCGCTTCCGAAGTCGTCTATTGCGATGCTTATTCCCATTTTGCTGAGTTTCATAATATTTTTGTGTATTTTTTCGTCTTTTACAAGTTCTTCGTCTTCTAAAAGTTCTATCGTAAGTTTATCCGCTACTTTATATCGTTTTATGTTTTTAACGAGAAAATCGAAGAACTGTTTGTTTTTTAAATCGGTGGTGGAAAGGTTTATTGAAAATTTGTAATCTTTCGTTGAAAATTTTTCAAAACATTTTTTTATCATAATTGTTTGCAGGGTTTCGTATTGGTGGGTTCTTTTCGCTATGTCCAAAAAATAATACGGCGTGTAAATTTTATCGTTATGTTTAAGCCTTATAAGACATTCGTGTTTGTACGATTTTTTCGTTTTGTTGTCCACAATGGCCTGTACGTATGGGATAATTCCGTCGTTTTCTATTGCGTCGTTTATTATTTTTTTCCATTTGAGATTGTTTTCGTACTCTTTTAAAATAGGAAGGTTTT
>NZ_JBMYAU010000131.1:0-4075 GCF_053994455.1 Nautilia sp.
GTGAAAAATGGAAATAATCTTCGTAGGCAAAGAATGGAAATTTAAAAACGCGTTAAAAGAGGAATTTTTAAAAAAAGTTCAGTATGACTCTTTAAAATACATCGATACATTCGATATAGATTTTAAACCGCACGATGAAACGATTATAATTACAAACAAAAAAACACATCCGCTAGCAGCAAGAATTTTAGCAAACCTTACAAACCGCCAACTTATAGTTAAAGACGACTTTTTAATTCCGGAGCATTCTAAATATTCAAAAAACAGTTTTTTTATCGACTATTATCATCCCATAAATGTAATTTTGCTTGAAGATAAAGTTCCGGAAATTTTTATTATCACACCCGAATACGAAAGCATTAACATTTTTAAATTCGACAAAGAAACGGTAAATATGTTTTTAGAACCCATATTAAACGCCCATAAACTTTCATATATCGTTATGGAAAACGAAGGGGGGTTCGTAGAAATCGTTACGGAAAAGCTTGAAAATATCGTTAAAAAAGAAATTTTAAACATTATTCCTTACACCGTTTTCGGTAATTTATTCGAACATATCGTAAACAACCTTCCCCCTAAAAAAATAACATTCGCCGAAAGCTGTACGGGAGGATTGATTGCAAGCAGCCTTACGAAAATAAGCGGTTCAAGCAACTGTTTTGACGGAAGCGTTGTAACATACGCTAACAAAATTAAACACGAATGGCTCGGGGTAGAAGAACTGACGCTTGAAAAGTACGGTGCCGTGAGCGAACAGACCGTAAAAGAGATGCTTCTCGGCGCTCTTGAAATCAGCAAAGCGGATTACGCCGTCGCTGTCAGCGGAATTGCGGGTCCTACGGGAGGAACACCGGATAAACCGGTAGGTACGGTGTTTATAGGGGTTGCCAACAAAAAAATACTGAAAGTTGAACAATATTTATTTAAAGGAGAAAGAAATTATATTCAGTATCAGGCAATGATGAACGCGGTTAGAATGTTTATAACATTCAGCGGACTTTATAGTAAAATTTCATAAAAAAAAGGTAGTTTATGCCAAATCCGATAGAAAGAGTAAAAAAAGCGATTGAAGCTATCCAAAAAGGACAGATAATAATAATGATTGACGACGAAGAAAGGGAAAACGAAGGGGATTTGGTATACGCCGGTGTTTTTTCCACCCCTGAGAAAGTGAATTTTCTCGCCAAAGAAGGGAGAGGGCTTATATGTGTCAGTCTTACCAACGATATTGCCGGTAAACTAGAATTAAAACCTATGGTCGATTCAAATAAGGAAAGTTTCTCCACAGCGTTTACGGTAAGCGTGGATGCCAAAGAGTGCACAACGGGAATAAGTGCGTTTGAACGAGATTTAACAATTAAAAAACTATCATCCCCCACCTCCAAACCCGACGATTTTGTAAAACCGGGACATATTTTCCCCCTTGTCGCAAAAGAAGGCGGAGTACTCGTACGTACGGGACATACGGAAGGAAGCGTAGATATTTGTAAATTGGCCGGTGTGTATCCGAGCGCCGTTATATGTGAAATCATGAATGAAGACGGGACGATGGCGAGAAGAAAAGATTTAGCGGAATTTGCAAAAAAACACAATCTCACAGTGGTTTACATATCCGATTTGGTTGAATACAGACTGCAGTTTGAAACGTTAATTACCAAAAAAAAAGAGGAATCAATCGAATTAGACGGAGTTAAGTTTAAAAAAACGGTTTTTAAAGATCATCTCGGCAACGAACATTTCGTTCTTGCAAACAATCCTAAAAAAACAACAAACGTTAAATTTTACAGAGTGACAAAAAATGTGGATTTTCTTTTAAACGGCGATACTTTAAAAGAATACGAAAAAGTGCTCGAATACATTAAATATAACGGCGGAGTTATAATATTTATAGATTCGGATTCAAAAGAATCGGACAAAGAGTACGGAATCGGAGCTCAGATATTAAAAGCGCTCGGAATAAAAAACCTTAATCTTTTCAGCAGGCACAAAAACGAATTCAGCGCTCTTAAAGGGTTCGGAATAAATATAAACAAATATCTGGAGATACAATGAAAGCGATTGTTTTACTCAATATGGGCGGGGCGAGAAGCCCCGAGGAGCTTAAAGAATTTTTATACAATATGTTTAAAGACAAAAGAATCATAAATTCCCCGATAAGACACATATTGGCACCTCTTATTTCCAATCTCAGGTACAAAAAAGTGTGGAAAAATTACGAAAGCATTGGAGGAAGCAGAATATACGACCTCACCGAAAAACTCTGTGACAATATGAAAAGATACACCGACTCCGACATAATATACGCCATGCGTTACACTAAACCCAAACTCAAAGACGTAATCGGTAAATACAAAGAAGTAACGCTTCTGCCGCTTTACCCGCATTATTCATTTACGACATACGAAAGCTCTTTGGACGAGCTGAAAGAAACAGAATATAACGGTAAAGTAAACATAGTAAAACCCTTCTTTGAAAATGAAAGATTTAACGAAATTATTGCGGAAAATATTTTAAATTCAGTTGAAAACCCCGAAGAGTGGCATCTGATTTTTTCTGCCCACGGACTTCCGAAAAAAATGATTGAAAAAGGCGACAAATATCAAGAACATATCGAACAGCACGTTGATATTTTAAAAGAAAAACTCCCTGAATTCAAATCCATAAACCTCGCATACCAGTCGAGATTCGGATTTGCCGAGTGGCTCAAACCTTATCTTCACGAAGAGCTTGAAAAATATAAAAACGAAAAGGTGCTAATTTACCCTATTTCATTTATGATAGACAACAGCGAAACTGATCTGGAGCTGAAAGTGGAGTACAAACATTTGGCAAATGAAATGGGTATAAAGGAATACAAGGTTGTCGAATGTCCGAACGACAGTGAAAAAGCGGCAAAATTTCTTGTGGAGCTTGCGAATGAAAGCAGTACTTCAGAGGGTTAAACATTCAAGCGTATACGTTGAGGGAAAATTAATAAACGAAATAAACAAAGGCCTTAACGTACTTATCGGATTTGAAAAAGGAGATAACGAAGAAAAACTTAAAAAAATGGCAAGAAAAATAGCAAATATAAGGCTTTTCGGTGAAAGGTTTGACAAAAACGTTTCCGATATCGAAGGGGAAATACTGCTAATTCCGAATTTCACCGTCCCGGCCGTTACAAAAAAGGGAACAAGACCAAATTTTCAAAATTCCATGCCGCCTTCGGATGCAAAAGAATTTTATGATAAAATGATAAAAGAATTAAACAAATATATTTCGACAAAAGCGGGAGTTTTCGGAGCAATGATGGAGATAAACATCGTAAACGACGGTCCCGTCACCGTAATTTTGGAGGTATGAGATGAAAAAGGTTATTTTTTTTCTGTTTCTTACGGTTTTTTCTTTCGGATTCGACATTAAAGAATTCGTAACGTGTAAAAACGTTAAAAACCTTACACCGGTTAACATAACCGATACGTTTTTTACAAAAGACAGGAAAGTTTACGCTTTTACCTATTTTACCGACATTAAAGAAAACTTTTTAGTAGATTTCGTATGGGAAAAAGAAGTCAACGGTGTCTGGAAACTTTATGCGGACATACAGCTTCCGGTTTTTGCGGGGATTAGATGGAGAACATATTCAAACATTACCATAAGGCCGTTTTTTGCAGGTAAATGGAGGGTAAGTATCGTAAAAAACAACGAAACTTTAGATTCGAAAGTGTTTTATATTAAAAAAGAATAATTTCATTTCTTTTAATAATTTATAAATTTCTCCTATTAGCAACTGAAAAAATATATTACCTTCAACGGTTTTTGTGTCTGACACTATAAATTATATAATAAAAAAAGAACAGGAAGCGGGATTATTCCACTTCCGCATCGATAACGTCGTCTTCACCGCCTTTATTTTGTTGCTGATTCGCTCCGCTTTGTGGCTGCTGCTGTTGAGCCATATTCTGCGCGACTTTTTGCATTTCTGCCGTAATTTCGTTTTTAAGGCTGTCGATTTTGCTTTTATCTTCGCTTTGCTGCTCGATAAGCTCTTTAGCTTCTTTGATTTTAGCTTCAAGCACGCTTACATCGCCTAGTT
>NZ_JBMYAU010000132.1:0-23045 GCF_053994455.1 Nautilia sp.
AATTTTAACGGAAAAAAAGCGTTAAAAAAAGTGCACTTAACCCGAAGGGCGCTTGCGTTTGCACTTTTTAGCTTTTTTGAAGTGTTAAAAAATTTGCACTCTTGTTGAACGCATTTAGTCACTGCCATATATTGTTATGACGTGAAAAACAAACATTATGCATAACGGTTGACAAAAAACGATTAAATGTCGTAAATTCAGGAGTTTTCAATTTTTAATCATCGGAAATTGGTATAATATAAAAAACTATACAGGATAAAATATGCCCATAGTGTTTAAAGACCTCGGAATAACAGATTATGAAAAATTTCTCGAAATACAAAAACGGCTTACGCCTTTGAAAACAAATTTTCTGCTTTTTGCCTCACACCGGCCGGTATTTACGGTGGGATATGCCGAAAAGGAGTCGTTTCCTTATGCAATACCGGTAAAAAGGGGAGGAAGCATAACTTATTTCGACGAAGGCACTTTGATGGTGTATTTCATATTCAATGTAAAAAACCCTCCGTTTTTTTTTAAAAAAGTGAAAAAATCCTTGAATCTTTTTTTTAAGGAGTTCGCTCTTCCCATCCGTTACGACAAAACAAAGCCTGGTTATTACATACAAAACAGAAAAATAGCCTCCTTGGGGTTTTCATACGTCAACGGCAGATCAAACCACGGCGTTTCCATTCACATAAATCCGGATCTTAACACGTTCAATAAAATAAAACCCTGCAATTTAAGCGGTATTAAAGCTACCTCGTTGTATAATGAGGGTATCGATATATCGCCTGAAAAAGCAAAAAAAATCCTAAAAGAGATAATAAAAGAGGTGTTTTATGAAACCTAAGGTAAAGGCCCCTGTCGACATAGCCGTGCAAAAAACAGCCGAAACAATCCGTCTTTACGGTGTAAATACGGTATGTTACGCTTCAAAATGCCCGAATTTAGGCGAATGTTTCGAAAGAGGAACGGCTACTTTTATGCTTTTAGGAAACATCTGCACGAGAAACTGCAAATTTTGCAACATACCTTCCGGAAAGCCGGCCGAACCAGATGAAGACGAACCTAAAAAAACGGCCGAAGCCGTAAAAAAACTTAAACTGAGATATGCGGTAATAACATCGGTTGACAGAGACGATTTGCAGGATTTCGGAAGCGGACATTTCGCAAAAACCGCATATTGGATAAAAAAACTGAATCCCGAAACAAAAACGGAGGCCCTCACACCCGACTTCAAAGGCGAAATAAGCGCCCTGAACACACTTGTTTCATCCCTTTTTGACAAACTCGCCCACAACATAGAAACAATCGAGCGCCTACATAAAAAACTAAAACCCCAAAGCTCATATAAACTTTCCCTTTCGGTATTGGAATATTATTCCAAATACAAACCCACTAAATCTTCCCTCATAATAGGGTTCGGAGAAACTGTAAAAGAGATAGAAAAAACGTTAAAGGACCTTGCAAACGCCGGGGTTTCACAGCTAACCATAGGGCAGTACCTGAGGCCTTCGAAAAAACATTTTCCCGTTAAAAAATTTTATACAAAAAAAGAATTCGATATGTTAAAAAACATCGCCTTTGAAGCGGGATTCGAATCGGTCGTAAGCGGCACACTTGTCAGAAGCAGCTATTACGCGGAAAAAATGTAAAACATATAAACCCAAAAGGAGAACGTATGAATATAGCCATAATGACAAGCGGGGGAGACAGCAGCGGTATGAATCCCGCCATTAAGAAGTTCGTGGAATATTCGTATGAAAAAAAGTTTGTCCCCTACTTTATTTTCAACGGTTTGGAAGGTCTCATAGACGGCAAAATAAAAAAAGCCCGTTTTAAAGACGTGGCCGGAATCATATATAGAGGCGGAACGGTTATAAGGTCCAGCCGAAGCAAAAGATGGTTTGACAAGCGCTACAGAAAACAAGCGTGGGAAAATTTAAAAAAAGAAAAAATCGACGCCGTAATCATACTCGGAGGCGACGGCAGTTTCAGGGCGCTTAACGTGTTTTACAAAGAGTTTAAAATCCCTTTTATGGGAATCCCCGCCACCATAGACAACGACATTCCCCTAAACGACTACACGATAGGGGTTGACACTGCTTTAAACGTCATCAGAAACTCCATAGACGACATAAGGGATACGGCAAGCAGTTTTTCAAGGGCGTTCGTAATAGAGACGATGGGTAGGGAGTGCGGCTTTTTAGCCCTTACAAGCGCAGTCGCAAACGGAGCCGAAATGTGTCTGATACCAGAAGAAAAATATAATCTACAACATCTTAAAAAAAGATATAAAAAGGATATAGAAAACGGAAGAAGCTATTTTATCGCAATAGTGGCGGAAGGGTTGAAAATAACGGATAAAATTAAAAAATGGTTCGAAGAAGAGATAGGTTTTGAAAGCAGAAGCACCGTTTTAGGACATATTCAAAGAGGGGGCAGCCCGACTGTGACGGAAAGGTTAAAAGCCGCCGAATTTATTACGCACGCGCTTGAAAACATAGAAAAAAACCCGAATAAAATCGTAACGAACTATAAGGAACGGTTCGTATTAAGAGATCTCGAAGAAATTTTAAACGCACGCTACCGCTTAGACGAAAATATGATAAAACTGGCTCTGCCTTTAATGGGAAGGATATGAAATGAAAGAAGCCGAAGTTTACGGATTACTTGAAAAGTACGGTGTTTCCCATCCTAAATACCGTATTTTTAAAATAAACGAAACGCTTTTTTTCGATTCGTTTCCCTGCGTAATAAAAATCCACTCGGATAAAATAACGCACAAAACGGAGGTGGGAGGTGTGATTACGGATATAATAAACGACAAAGAGTTAAACGACACAAAGAAAAAAATTATCTTTTCACTCGAACAAAACGGCGTAACACTAAACGAAAACGACGAATTTATAGTCGAAGAACAGGTTAAGGGGGTAGAGCTGTTTATCGGGGGAACGACCGATAAAATTTTTGAAAAAGTGCTGCTTTTCGGCAAAGGGGGCGTTTTTGTCGAAATAGAAAAAGACATATGCTACATAGATACGCAAGCCGACGCCGAAGAAATAGAAAAATCGATAAAAAACACGAAAATATCCGGAATTTTTCCAAATTTCAGGGGAGAGATATACAGTATGGACGAGGTTATCGCCGAAGTAAAAAAATTTCAGAAAATGTTTGAAAACGAAAACATTTCGGAATTCGACGTAAATCCGCTGCTATACACGAAAAAAGGCCTGATAGCGGTTGATGCGAGAATAAAAAAAGGCCGAATCCGAACGTTAAAAACAAAAAAAAGAAAAACTTCGGTTTTTTCAAACGAAAAAATAGCCGTTGTGGGCGCAACGGACAAACCCGAAAAAGTAGGCTACGCAATAGCAAAAAACGCCCTGAAATCCAAAGCCGAAATATATTTCGTAAACCCGAAACTGAAAAAACTGTTCGGCAAAAAAGTATATACGGTACAAAACCTTCCCGAAACCGACACGGCGGTAATAGCTATACCCTCTGCCTACGTAATGGAAACGGTGCGAACACTCGCCGCAAAAGGGGTTAAAAACTTTATTGTCATAAGCGCCGGGTTTAAAGAAAGCGGAAACATCGATGCCGAAAAAGAGCTGAAAAAAATTGCGGACGAATTTTCCGTTAACATCATAGGCCCTAACTGTCTCGGAATATACAACGACGAAAAAAAACTGAACCTTACCTTTGCAAAAAGTAAAATATATTCCGGAAACATTGCTTTGATATCACAATCCGGAGCCGTCCTAACAGCCCTTTTGGACAAAGCCGCCCATTATAAAATAGGGTTTTCACATATAATATCAATGGGAAATATGGCGGATTTCAATTTTGCAGACGCCGTAAACGAACTGAACAGACAAAAAAACTGTAAATTCATATGCGTATACGCAGAGGGCATAAAATACGGGAAAGATTTTTTACGCGCAATAAGAAACTCTGAAAAACCGGTGTTTTTGTTTAAAGCTGGAAAAAGCGAAGAAGCCAAAAAAGCGGCCTTTTCCCATACGGGCAATATGGCTGGAAACTACGATATGATAATCAACCTCAGTAAAAACGCGGGCGCCGAAATTAAAAATTCAATAGAAAGCCTGATTTTCGCACCGAAATTCAAAAATAAAAAAGACGTGCTCATAATAACAAATGCCGGAGGGCCCGGAGCAATATTAACGGATCTGGTAAGCCGTAAAAGAAAACTGAAAACGCTTGATAACGAAACCATAAAAAAACTCGACTCCGTACTGCCTAAAACGTGGTCTAAAAACAATCCTATAGACATCATAGGAGACGCGACTTCGAAAAGATACGAGGAAACTTTAAAAATCGTCTCGGGTATAAGCGACATTATTTTTGTAATCGTCACTCCCCAGTTTATGACAGATTCCGAGAAAATAGCGGAAGTTTTAGCGAAATATGAAAACACCGTACCGGTTTTATTAGGCAAAAAATCGTTTCTCAAAGCGTGCAAAACACTCGACAAAACCCGAAAACTCTATTTCACTTCATTAGAAGAATCTTCTAAAATCCTCTGATTTTCCTTTTTTTAAGCTTCTTTTAAAGCAAAGAGAGTTATAATACTTGTAGTAGTGTAATTAAAAACGGTGTTTTCATTGTTTCACATAACTGCGGTAAAAACTTTAATAACACCGATTTAAAACAAAGGAGGCTGCGATGATGAAAGAAAAACTTCAGGAAATTCAGGAACTCATTAAACAACTTCAGGAAAATGCGCCTGAAGAGACAAAAAGCTTTTTTTCCTTTATGCAAAGTGTTGAAAAAGACGGTGCGATAAACGCCAAAAACAAAGAACTCATCAATATCGCCCTTGCGGTTGCCGCACAGTGCGAATGGTGCATTGCGTTTCATACCAAAAACGCCCTTAAACTCGGCGCCGATAAGGAAGAGATTGTCGAAGCCGCAATGCAGGCTGTATTGATGCACGGAGGGCCGGCGCTTATGTATCTCACACCTCTTTTTAAAGCGCTTGAAGAGTTCGGCGATGAATAGCGGGAGAATTAAAAAGTTTTATTTTTTAATGAAACTCGGAAGGGAATTCGAAATTGCCGCCAAAAAAGAGTATATGAACGGTAACATTGCCGGTTTTTTGCATCTTGACATAGGACAGGAAGCCGTAAGCGTGGGCTGTATGCAGGCTTTTGAAAAAGGGGATGTGTTCGCGCATTACAGGGAGCACGTTTTAGCCATAGCAAGGGGAATGGAACCGAAACACGTAATGGCTGAACTTTTCGGCAAAAAAACGGGGGTATGCAAAGGAAAAGGCGGCTCGATGCATCTTTTTGAGCCCAATCTTTCCTTTTACGGAGGCGATGCCATAGTGGCGGGGCATCTGCCGATTGCCGTAGGGTGTGCCTATGCAAGGAAAATACAGGGGGAAAACGCCGGGGTTTTCGCCATTTTCGGTGACGGCGCAAGCAATGCGGGAGCTTTTTTCGAAAGCGTAAACATTGCAAGCGCATGGAAACTGCCGGTAATATTTTTCTTAGAAAACAATTATTACGCAATAGGAACCCGTATTTCGTGGGTCAGCCCTTTTACCGAACAGTTCCATAAAGTCAAAAATTACATGCCGACAAAAATTATCGACGGTATGAACGTATGTGAAGTATACGATGCCGTCACTGAAGCAAAGGAGTATGTCGAAAACGGGCTCGGACCTTATTTTATAGAAGCTATGACATACAGATACGAAGGGCACAGTATGAGTGACGCCGGCAAATACAGAAGCGAGGAGGAGCTTGAAATTTTCAAACAAAAAGATCCTATCGAAAACCTGAAAAAAGAAGCTCTTGAAAAAAAACTCGTAGAAGAGGACTTTTTTCAAAAAACGGATGCAAAAATAGAACGGATTATAAACGAAGCCGTCGAGTTTGCCTTAAATTCCCCCGAACCGGACATCGAAGAGCTGTATGAGGGAGTGTTTTGCAAGGAGTGCGAAAATGTTATACCGTAAAGCTTTAAACATGGCATTAGACGAATCAATGGGCGCAGATTCAAGTGTGGTGATTTTAGGCGAAGACGTCGGAAGATACGGGGGAAGTTACAGGGTAAGCGAAGGGCTTTTTTCCAAATACGGGGGAAAAAGGGTGATAGACACTCCCATAGCCGAACTCAGTATTGTCGGAAACGCCATAGGAATGGCAATAGCGGGGCTAAGACCCGTTGCGGAAATAATGACAGCAAACTTTTCACTGCTTGCTATGGACCAGATTGTAAACCATGCGGCGAAATTCAGATATATGAGCGGCGGGAAAATCACGGTTCCTCTGACCGTAAGAATCCCCGGAGGCGTAAGCCGCCAGCTCGCCGCGCAGCACAGTGAAAATTACGAAACGCTGTATTCTTCAATCCCGGGACTTACAGTCTTGAGCGCAAGCAATGCGGCATACGCCTATTACGGTTTAAAATGGGCGATTTTCAACAACGACCCCGTAATATTTTTAGAACACGAACTTTTGTATCCTATGGAGATGGACTTTAAAGAGATTAAAAATTTCGATCCCTTTAAAGCCGAAATCATAAAAACGGGCAAAGATCTGACGATAATAACCTACCTTAAAATGAGATACGACGTTATCGAGGCCGAAAAAATCCTCAAAAAAACAGGAATTGACGCCGAAATAATAGATTTGAACTCCTTAAGACCCCTTGATATGGAGACCATAGCGAATTCGGTCAAAAAAACGAAAAAAGCCGTAATTGTGGAAGAAGATCACAAAACAGGGGGAATGGGGGCCGAAATTGCAGCCCAAATACAGGAAAAATGCTTTTACGACCTTGACGCCCCCGTTTTGAGAATAGCAGGAGCTGACGTTCCCATTCCTTACAACAGAAAACTCGAGCTTGCCGCAATACCCACACCAGAAAAAATCGTTAAAAAAATATTAAAATGGAAGGCTCAAAATGGAATATAAAGTAACAATGCCGGTTTTAAGCGATACGATGGACAAAGGCAAAATCACAAAATGGTACGTAAAACCCGGCGATTACGTAAAAAAAGGCGACAAACTGTGTGAGGTGGAAAGCGACAAGGCGGTTATGGACATTGAAAGTTTTGAAGAAGGGGTGGTAAAAGAAATAGTCGTAAAAGAAGGCGAAGAGGTTGAGGTAAAAAGCGTAATTGCCATAATTGAAACAATGGAAAATGAAGAAAAAAAAAAGTCTGAAAAAAATGAAAAGTTAAAGGTGGAAAATGAAGAAAAAAAAGAGTCTGAAAAAAATGAAAAGTTAAAGGTGAAAAATGAAGATACCGGCATAAAAGAGCCTGAAACCGAAAAGCCAGAGCCGAAACAGCCCGAAGAAAAAAACGAAATCGATTTGGATGATATAATAAACTCGATTGTTTCAGAACCGAAAAGCAAAATCAAAGGTACGGCATCGCCCGCGGCGAAAAAAGAAGCCGAAAAACTGGGAATTGATATTGAAAAATTACAACATAACGGAACATTGCCGACCCCCGCACATTACAAAGACATAGAAGAGATTAAACTCAAAAGATATTTTACACCTAAAGCCTTGAAACTGTTAAAAGAATACGGAATTTCCCCTGACGAATTCGAAACCGGCCGTAAAATATCAAGCGAAGAAGTGTTAAAACATATTAAAAAACACAACATTCCCAAAATATCAAAACTTGATGCGAACCGGCTCGTAATAATTAAAAATGTGGAAAATTCGGCAAAAAAACCCGTTTTTTTTGTCTTTGAAGAAATAGAACTCTCTAAGAGGGAGTATAAAATTACGGCATATCTCATAAAAGCCCTGGCAAACGCCATGCAAAAACATCCCCTAACCCGTTCCGTTTTAAAAAACGACACACTGCTTACATATCCTTCTTCAAACATTTCGGTGGCGGTAAACAGAAAAGACGGTCTTTTTATGTGCGTAATTAAAAACGCGGAAGAAAAAAACCTGAAAGAAATCAACGAATGGCTCAAAACAATAAAAACAAAAAAACTAAACGTAGAGGATATAAGCGGCTCAACTTTCGGAATAAGCAATCTCGGTATGTACGAGATTGATAGATTCAGCGCCCTAATAAACGGAAAAGACAGCGCAATAGCCGCTTTCGGCACGCTTACGGACAACAGGATAAAAGTCACTTTCACATTTGATCACAGAATTATCAACGGAGCGGAAGCGGCCCTGTTCGTACACACGTTTAAAGAGGAGATAAAAAATGTATGACGTAATATTAATAGGCGGAGGGCTGAACTACGCAGCCGCAATAGTTTTAAGCAAAGCCGGGAAAAAAGTGGCGCTTATTGAAAAAAAACTCTCCCATTTAGGGGGAACATGCCTTCATAACGGTTGCATTCCTTCAAAAAACCTTCTGCACAGGGCTAAAACAGTGCTTGAAAGCAAAGAGGATGTTTTTGATAAAACCGCCGTTATAGACCTAAAAAAACTGCAGGAAAAAATAACAAAACGTATTAAAAAAAGCACCGAAGCGGTAACGGCACAGTGTAAAGCGGCCGGAGCGGAACTGATTGAAGCAGAAGCCTTTATTACAGACGAAGGCGTGAAGGTTGACGGAAACGTTATAAAAAGCGATTATGTCATAATCGGAACAGGTTCGCACCCTAGAATTCCCGAGGGTATAGAATACGACGGCAAAAAAATAATAACCTCCGACGAAGCCTTGAATTTCAACACTATTCCAAAAGAGATATCGATTTACGGAACGGGGGCCATAGGGCTTGAAACGGCAACCCTTTTCGCCGTTCTCGGCAGCAGAGTAAACTTAATATACAGACATAAAAACATTTCAAGAAAATTTCCCGAAACTATTACGCAAAAACTTGAGGCTCAACTAAAAAATATCGGCGTCAACCTTATACCCGACTTTCCCGTCCAAAAAGCATTCGTCAAAAAAAACGAAGTTATAATTCAAAGCAACGGCAAAACCCTATCTACGGAATATCTTTTAGTAGCCGCCGGAAGGGTTCCCAACACAGGTGTTGTAAAAACAGAAAAAATCCGTATTTCAAAAGGAATCGACACGGATGAATATTTCCAAACCTCAATGCCGGGCGTTTACGCAATAGGAGACTGTAACGGCAAACTTCTTTTAGCCCATGCCGCCAGGGCACAGGCTCTAAACGTCGCTTCTCAAATTTTAGGCGTAAAAGAAAAACTCAACCTCAACAATATTCCCAAATTCATCTACACACTGCCCCTTTCATATGCAAGCGCGGGCACTGTCGGTGAGAAAAGCGCCTCTTTCCCCCTTTCCCGTCTCGGAATATCCGGAAGCGTTGCGGGAGATGAAAACGGAACGGTGATTCTTTACGCCGACAATGAAAATTTTATAACCGGGGCGGACATTTTGGCCCCGAACGCTGAAGAGCTTATAGGAATAATCTCAAACGCCCTCAGCGCCGAAATAGATATAAAAACCTTTATGAAAACCGTTTTCCCCCATCCTACGTACAGCGAGGCGATTGACAGGGCTTTAAGGAGATTCAGATGAAAACGGAAGATTATAAAAACATACCCGTGGAAAAAACTATATGCGAATTTCAGACGGATGCGGAAAAAGGTCTAAGCTCCGAAGAAGCGGAAAAAAGACTGAAAAAATACGGTTACAACGAAATACCCGAATACAAAGAGCCGCTGTGGCACAGAATATTCAGAAGGTTTTGGGGGCCCATTCCGTGGATGATAGAAATTGCGGCCGTATTAAGCGCCGCGGTTCACAGATGGGAGGATTTCGCGATTATTTTGATTATGCTTTTTACAAATGCGTTTTTGGATTTTTACCAGGAGCACAAAGCCCTTAACGCAATTGAAGTGCTAAAAAGTAAACTCGCAAGAAAAGCAACCGTTTTAAGAGACGGCGAATGGAAAGAAATACCGGCAAAAGAACTCGTACCCGGCGACATTATAAAAATTAAAATAGGCGATATTATTCCGGCTGATGTCAAACTTATAAAAGGAAGCGATTTTTTATCGGTTGATCAATCGGCACTCACCGGTGAAAGTCTGCCTATAGACAAAAAATTAAATGACATTGCATATTCGAATACCATTATCAAACAAGGTGAAATGATAGCACTTGTAATAGGAACGGGGATAAATACATATTTTGGAAAAACCGTAGGACTTGTTGCAAAAGCTCAACATAATCAAAGAAGCCATTTTCAAAAAATGGTAATTAATGTCGGTAATTTTTTAATAATTATAACCGTTATTTTAGTGGCTTTAATTGTTTTTGTAGGAATTCAAAGAGGTGAGGATTTATGGGAGCTTTTAGCTTTTGCGCTTGTTTTAACGGTAGCGGCAATTCCCGTAGCCCTTCCTACCGTATTAACCGTAGTTATGGCTGTCGGAGCCATAAACCTTGCTAAAAAACAGGCAATTGTAAGCCGCCTTGCCGCAATTGAAGAAATGGCCGGGATGGATATATTATGTTCCGATAAAACAGGAACACTTACACAAAATAAAATGACGGTCGGCGAAATATTTACGTTTGATGATCACACAACCGAAGAAGTTATCCGATACGCTCTATATGCCAGCAAAAAAGAAAATAACGATCCTATTGAAAAGCCTATTTTCGAATGGACCCAAAATTACAACATAAAACTTCCGAAATTTACCGTTGAAAAATTTATTCCTTTTGATCCCGTAAGAAAAAGAACCGAAAGTATAATTATTGTAAACGGCAAAAAATTAATCGCAACAAAAGGTGCCCCTCAAGTAATAATCGAATTGTGTGATTTAAACAACGAAGAAAAGAAAAAAGTTTATAAAAAAGTTGAAGAATTTGCAAACGACGGATTCAGAACACTCGGTATTGCATATAAACTAAACAACGAGGCTAAATTTCACTTTTTAGGTCTTATTCCTTTATATGACCCACCAAGAGTCGATTCAAAAGACGCAATCGCCGAAGCAAAAACAAAAGGTGTTGAAGTTAAAATGGTAACGGGCGACAATGTGGCGGTTGCTAAATATATAGCTAAAATATTAGGAATCGGAGAAAAAATTTATTCTATAAAAGAACTCAAAAACGAAACGCACGACGAATATGTAAAACTTGCGGAAATTATTTCAAAAGCCCTTCTTAAAACGCTCGATATAAATGAAGAAGAAATTCAAAAAAAAGTAAATGAAATCGTATCACTTGTAAAAAAAGAAATTTCCGCTTCATTAACAAAAGGTATTGTTAAAAGACACGAAAGTGAAATTATAAAAATAATAGAAGAGGCAAACGGTTTTGCGGAAGTTTTTCCGGAAGACAAATATTTTATAGTTGACGAATTGCAAAAAGCGGATCATATCGTAGGAATGACGGGTGACGGTGTAAACGACGCTCCCGCTTTAAAAAAAGCCGATACTGGTATTGCGGTAAGCGGAGCAACGGACGCTGCAAGGGCCGCCGCCGATATCGTACTTCTTACACCGGGACTTAAAGTTATAATAGATGCGATTAAAGAAGCAAGAATTACGTTTGAGAGAATGAAAAGTTATACGATTTTCAGAATTGCGGAAACTATAAGAATAGTAATATTTATGACTCTTTCTATTATTGTATTTAATTTTTACCCTTTAACTTCCATTATGATTATTGTTTTAGCCCTGTTAAACGATATACCGATACTTGCTATAGCATACGACAATACGAAACTTAGAAAAAATCCTATAAGATGGGATATGCATGAAATGCTTGTTCTCTCATCTTGGCTCGGGGTTGCGGGGGTTATAAGTAGTTTTACAATTTTTTACATCGTAATGATTTATTTGCAATCACATCCGGAAAGTGCGATAATACTGCCTGATATACCAAAATGGATACATTTTGAAGATAAAAGTTCGTTTTTAGCATTTGTTCAGTCTTTATTTTTTGCAAAAATGGTAATCGCCGGACACGGAACTATTTATAATACAAGAATTGACGACTGGTTTTTCAAAAAACCGTATCCTTCCTTAATTCTGTTTTCAGCAACATTTTCAACAAGGATAATAGGAACAATTATCGCCGTATACGGATGCGGAATAATGACACCGATAGGTTGGAAATGGGCTATATTTATGTGGATATATGCTCTTAGTTGGTTTGTAGTGAACGATTTTGTAAAAATTATCGTATTAAGGTATTATAGAAAAGTCAAAGGGATAGAAGTTTTATGAACATATTTAATTTCATACCCGAGGATCTGATATATTTAATTATCATCACCGCCCTTTCTTTTTTAATCGGTCTGGAATTAAAAACCTACAGAATTACCGAAAACACAAAAAAAACGCACGTAGGCTCCGCCCGTACGTACACATTTATAGGAATAATGGGGTTTGTGTTTTTTAAAATAAACGTAAATTTTTACATAGCTGGCTTTATGGCCCTGACCGTTTTGTACGCCGTGCATTATTATTATAAAACCTTTCACGAAAGAACTTCAATAGTTTCTTATCTTGTAATGGCCATGGTTTACAGCTTAGGGGCGCTTATTTTAACCTACAACAACGTCTGGCTTGTGGCGTTTTTGTTTGTATTAACCGTATTTATTTTAAATTACAAAACGCATGCGAGAAATTTTCTTGCCGAAATTAATGAAAAAGAGATTGAAACGTTAGGAAAATTTTTACTCCTAAGCACGGTTATCCTGCCGATACTGCCCGATACCCGCATAAAATACATCGATATATCCCCTTTTAAAATATGGCTTGTGGTTGTCATTATTTCGGCGATATCCTACGGCAGCTACCTCGCACAAAAATTCGTGTTCAAAAACAAAGGCTATCTGTTAACGGGAATTTTCGGCGGACTGTACAGCTCGACGGCCACAACGGTCGTTTTGAGCAAAAAAGCTTCAAGCATTAAAGCAAAGGGCGATATTTTAAAAATAATAAACTCTTCCATAATAATAGCGACTTCTATGATGTATTTAAGGCTTTTAGTCATTGCGTTTATATTCAACCGCGAAATAGCATACGACCTTTCGGCCCCTTTGCTTGCTTTTGCGGCTACCGGACTGATAGTTTCCTTTTCCCTTTATAAAAAACAAAACCCCACAGACGTGCCTATAGACGACAGAAACCCCCTTGAACTCGGAACCGCTTTCGTGTTTGCGTTTTTATTTGTCGCAATGATGATAATTACACGCTATGTTACGCTGCATTTCGGCAACGCGGGACTTAAAATACTCTCTTTTATTATAGGCTTTACCGATATTGACCCTTTTGTCCTTTCATTAATTACGGGCAAATTCCATATTACACCCGACGCCATATCCGCTTCAATCATTATCGCGGCCGGAAGCAACAATATTTTAAAAGCAGTTTACGCTTTAAGTTTCAGTAAAAAAATAGCCAAAACATCCGCTTTTGTTCTTTTTATATTAGGTATTTTCACAATCTTTTACGGTTTGTTTTTTTACTGATTTTTTCCGTTTTCTTTTTTAAAAAATCCTGTTCAAACCAAAGTTAAAAATAAATACCCGAATTTTTAAAAAGTTAAGGAATATCAAAGTTTAAAAAATGTATAATTAACTATCAAAAGGAAAGTTATGTATGGTATTACGATAAAAAAAGCGGATATACATATTAATGAGCCATTCGAACTATTCTCAGCCGGTCCTGCAACGCCTCGGACAATAAAACTTTCGGTGAGAGAAAGCCTCGCTCCGTCCTTTCTTAAAAACATTTTTCATAAATTTTTAAACATACCGTATCTTATTAAACGTAAAACCTTTTTCATAAAGCACACAATGTATACCCGAATTAAAACAAAGCTGCATTTTTATCAAAAAAACACAAAGGAGAAAGTATGAGCGCTTTTATCAAATGGTTTAAAGAAATCGGCATTCACGATACGGACGAAGTGGGAGGGAAAAACGCCAGCCTGGGTGAAATGTATAACCGTTTAACTCCTCTGGGGGTTAACGTGCCAAACGGATTCGCCGTCACCGCAACCGCTTACAAACATTACCTGAGTTATAACGGTCTTTGGGAAAAACTGGCAAAACTGTTCGAAAATTTCGACCCGGCAAACCTGGACAGCCTGCAGGAAACAGGCAAAAAAGCCCGAAATTTGATTATGGAGGGGAAAATTCCGGACGATTTAAAAAACGAAATTTTAACCTCTTACGAAAGCCTTAAAAAAGAGTACGGAAACGATGTTTCTCTTGCAGTCAGAAGCTCGGCAACGGCTGAGGATTCTCCAACAGCCTCCTTTGCCGGACAAAACGAAACCTATTTAAACATAAAAGGGGATGAAAACCTCCTTTGGGCCTATAAAATGTGTATAGCAAGCAATTTTACGGACAGAAGTATAAGTTATAAATACACTCACGGCTTTGATCCTTTAAAAGTATATCTCTCTGCCGTGGTTATGAAAATGGTAAGAAGCGATTTGGGAAGCAGCGGGGTTATGTTCAGTATCGATACGGAAACCGGATTCAAAGACGTCGTATTTATAAACGCGGCATGGGGGCTCGGTGAAAATATCGTACAGGGCACAATAGATCCGGATAGTTTTTTCGTACACAAACCCACTTTTAAAAAAGGCTTTAAAGCGGTATTGAAAAGAAAAAGGGGAAATAAAGAAAAGACTATGGTTTTCTCCGAAAAACTTGAAACGGTAAATTTGGCCGAACAGTTTACAAAAAACATCAAAACCCCCATAGAGAAAAAAATGCGCTTTGCAATCACCGACGACGATGTTTTGCAGCTTGCCGACTGGGCCATTAAAATAGAAGAACATTACACAGAAGTAAACGGACACTACACTCCTATGGATATGGAATGGGCAAAAGACGGAACCGACGGCAAACTGTATATGGTACAGGCGAGACCCGAGACGGTTCATTCCCAGGAAAGTCTGAATGAATTTGAAATTTATAAACTAAAGGAAAAATCAAATATAATTCTTACAGGCAACGCCGTCGGTGAAAAAATCGGAGCCGGCAGGGTTAAAATATTAAAAAGTATGGCCGAAGCGGATAAATTTGAAAAAGGTGACGTTTTAGTAGCCACGACCACTTCTCCGGACTGGGAGCCCGTTATGAAAATAGCCAGCGCCATTATTACAGAAACGGGAGGAAGAACCTGCCATGCCGCAATTGTAAGCAGAGAACTCGGAAAACCGGCAATAGTGGGGGCAAAAAACGCCACTAAAATATTAAAAGAAAACCAGGAAGTCACCGTAAGCTGCGCAGAGGGGGAAGTCGGAAAGGTTTATGAAGGAATACTGGATTTCGAAATAGAAAAAGTGGACATATCAAAACTCCCGCGTCCTAAAACAAAAATTATGATGAATCTCGGCAACCCTGAACTTTCGTTTTCCCTTGCAAAACTGCCGGTTGACGGCATAGGGCTTGCAAGAATGGAATTTATAATCAATACATACATCAAAGCCCATCCGATGGCAATCAAACATCCCGAAATATTAAGCGACACGGAAAGGGCTTTGATAGACGAACTTGCATTTCCTTATGACGGGGAACCCGAAGATTTCTTTATAAAAACGCTAAGTGAGGGTGTGGCAACCCTTGCCGCCGGGGTTTACCCTAAAAAATGTATAGTCAGAATGAGCGACTTTAAATCAAACGAATATGCCAATCTTCTGGGGGGAAGGCATTTTGAACCCGCGGAGGAAAACCCTATGATAGGTTTCAGGGGAGCCGCCAGATACACCCATCCGAATTACAAAGACGGTTTTGAACTTGAATGCAAAGCCATGAAAAGAGCCATATTTGATATGGGATTTGAAAATATAGTTTTAATGATACCGTTTTGCAGAAGAGTCGAAGAAGCAAAAAGGGTAAAAGAGATTTTAATCCAAAACGGTCTTGGGGACGTGGAAACGTATATGATGTGCGAAATTCCTAACAATGTCATACTGATAGATGAATTTTTAAACGTTTTCGACGGCATAAGCATCGGTACAAACGATCTAACCCAGCTTACATTAGGAGTAGACAGAGATTCCCAAATCGTTGCGTTCGACTATGAAGAAAGGGACGAAGGGGTCAAAAAAATGGTGCAAATGGCCGTAGAAGGAGCCAAAAGAAACAAAAAATATTCAGGGCTATGCGGACAGGCCCCGAGCGATTATCCCGAATTCGCCGAATTTTTAGTAAAAACAGGAATAGAAAGTATGAGTCTGAATCCGGACAGCGTGCTTAAAATAATTAAAGATATAGCGGAAATGGAAAATAACGGAGTTAAAAACAAAAAGTGAAACTTAAATTTTTAAAGGAACAAAGATGGAAAAACAAGCATACGAACAAAGTTTCGGAGCCGCTAAAATAGTCACCGGCTCCGCCCATCTGCTCGATACAGGCAAAAGTAAAATTCTAATAGACTGCGGAATGTTCCAGGGGCTTAACGAACATTTAAATTACGAGCCTCTCGGATTTAACCCCAAAGAAATAGAAGCGTTAATAATCACTCACGGACACCTTGATCACGTGGGAAGAATACCGCTTTTATACAAAGCCGGGTTTAAAGGCAGGGTTTTTGCGCATCCGGCTACATTTGACATCGCAAAAATCGTTTTGATGGATGCGGCGAAACTTCAGGAGGAAGAGTATAAAACCAGATATAAAAAAGCCCAAAGACGGGGTGAGGAAGATAAAGTCAGAAAACCTCTTTACACAAAAGACGACATTAAAGAGATTTTCAAAAAAATGAACAAAATCAAAATCGAATACAATAAAAAAATTAAAATAACCGAAGACATTAAAGCCGTTTTTAAAGATGCCGGACATATATTAGGAAGCAGCTTTGTTGAAATCGATTTCAAAGAGTTCGGAATAAAAAAACGAATCGTTTTCAGCGGAGATTTGGGAAATAAAAACAACGGCATCCTTCCGAGACCGGAAAAGCCCTCTTCTGCAGACGCTCTTTTTATAGAATCCACGTATGGGGACAGAAACCATAAAAATATTGACGAAAGTATTATGGAATTTAAAAAAGTAATAATAAACACCCTATTAAACGGCGGAAACGTCCTAATACCTACGTTTGCAATAGAAAGAGCCCAGCAGATTTTATGTATTTTAAAAGAAATGAGCGAAGAAAAATCGCTTCCGAAATCGGCGAAAGTTTTTTTGGATTCGCCCATGGCCGAAAAAGTAACCGCCGTGTATAAAAAATGGAACAAACTTTTAAGCTCACACTGCCGTCACTTTAAAAACCACCCTTTCGAATTTAAACAGTTAAGATTAGTAAAGGATGTTGAAGAAAGCAAAGCGATTAACAAAATAGAAAGGGGAGCCGTTATTATCGCCGGCAGCGGTATGTGCAACGGTGGAAGAATCCTTCATCATTTAAAACACAGAATCTGGAATCCGAGAAACTCGGTTTTATTTGTGGGTTACCAGGCAAAAGGAACACTCGGACGCGAAATCATAGATGGGGCTAAATTTATTAAAATCTTTCATGAAGAGATAATAGTAAAATCAAAAATCCATACTATTAACGGATTTTCAGCACATGCCGACCAAAAAGAACTTATCGAATGGATGAACGAATTCGAAAAACTGGACAGAATTTTCCTCATTCACGGAGAATATGATAAACAGGTTATTTTTAAATCCGTAATACACTCATATTTTGATAAAAAAGCCCATATAGTAGAAGAAGGGGAAAAAATATACCTTTGATTATCTTCTGCTTCCCCATCGGCTGAGTATTGCCAAGTTCACTTTAAAATACCTCGGTATTTCGTTACCGTCGTAACTACCTGTTTTAGTAGAGGCCTGCGCGGCCAAATCAAGCTGGAACCATTTAAGTCCGAATCCAAGACCCGCGGTAAGTATCGTTCCTTCTTCATCCTGCACCATATTTCTCATTGCACCCGCTCTTATGCTCATCCAGCTTCCGGGATGAATATCCAGACCGCCTCCTATATACTGGGATTTGAAATCTTTTATTCCCGTCTCGTTTTCCGTTAAATCGATATCCATTGCAAAAGTAAGCCAAT
This sequence comes from Nautilia sp., assembly GCF_053994455.1. NCBI lineage: Bacteria > Pseudomonadati > Campylobacterota > Epsilonproteobacteria > Nautiliales > Nautiliaceae > Nautilia > Nautilia sp. The sequence goes on from NZ_JBMYAU010000132.1 coordinate 17,951, forward strand.
CCGTCAAATCAACGGCCATACCGCCCCTCACCATAGGTTTTACCTTATATTTGCTTCCGTCATAATAATCGAATTCCGGCGAATTCAGATATTTACCCACAAGACCCATTCTGAAATCTCCGGCGTCAAGCAAAAAGCCTATATCTACACCGTAGTTTGTGGAGGTTTTTTTATTGGTGTCCAATGAATTTTTCAAATCCGTACTGTCGGTATCCAATGCAAGTATTGACTTATACGTCATACCCTGTAAATATTTAAGGTTTATACCGATACTGATTTCGGCACCCTGTACATCAAAACTGGTCGCATAACTTACCGGAACTTCCGCCAGTGCGATACCGTCAACGTTAAGATATGTCAAATTGTTATCGAGCGCATACTCTAAAGAATAGTTTTCGTATGTTGTTTTGTCGGTTGCCCCGTATGTGTCCGTTTTAGGATAATAATAGTAATATCCGCCCGTATTAGTGTCATCTTTAAAAATAAGATACAGCCTCTGCCTGTCTATAACCGCATTCGCCGTTAAATCTCCAAGCGCGTAAACCCCTACCGCAAAATTACCGGCCTGAAAACCGAATGCGGCCGTAGGTTCTATATTGGCCCCGTTTCCCTGAGAAAGTTTGTAAATTTCGTTTAATGCGTTTTCCATTTTAATATTCGTCCCGTCCGCGGTGTTGGATCCGCTGATAGGAGCCCTTTTTGCTATAAGGTCTATAGTGTCGGTAAGCTGATAGTCATTGGCAAGTTTGTCGATAGGATCCAAAAGATTAACTTCTCTTACCCCTACACCGGCACTTAAAGAAAATTCCACCGTATAAGGTGTTTTCGTAAGAAGAGCCGGGTTGTAATATGCCGCGAGGGAACCGCTTGCATTGGCCACACCGGCTCCTCCCATTCCTATAGCCTTAAAACCGAGCGGCTGAAATTCAAGCCCGAACAGAGACAGAGCGGCTATTGTTGATAAAATTATTTTTTTCATAATTTCTCCTTAATTAAACTTCCATGTAACTTGCAAACCGCCTCTTAAACTCTGGGTAATATTTGTAGGCCAGATAACAGTCTGTCCGTTATACTGTTTCGTTTCCCCGTCTCTGTACATATAGGAATAATTTCCGAACACACCCATTTCCAAACCGTTTAAAAGCGTATAGCCTATATAAAGTGATGTGTCAAGGTTGAATCCGGACGTGTTGTTAAAAGAAAGTCCCGGCGCTGCGGTGTTTTTCAGATCCTGATAAACCGGAAGCCCCGCAGTAATTTCATATTTAATCCTAAAGCCGTTTTTTGCGGCTGTATTGCTCTCAAACCAGTACCCCACATCCAAGGTGGCTGTTGAAGAAGTTTCTTCCACCAGCTGGGTGGTACCGCTGTTCGGTTCGTTGTATCTTTTAAAAGTGTTTAAAATATAACTGAACCCGAATGTTAGTCTGTGCTGATTCGTAAGCTTGTAATGAAGTAAAAATTTCATCGAATTGCTCATTATGGTAGCGTAATTGGTGGTAATTACACTGTCATCTCCTCTGTCAAGCCAGTCCTCGGTCGTCTGATTCGGCTTTAACGTTGATGCAAAATCCATTGACAAATCCCATTTGGGATTGAATCTTATAACACCGCCGCTTAAATAAACGGGAGAATTGACGTTAACTTTCGATTTAACGGCAACCTGCTGACCTTTTAAGTATGTTTTACCGCTCGGAGAAACGTATGTGCTGTTAAATGTATAAATAAACTTCTCCGTATATCTGAAATTTTCCACTCCCATTGCAAAATAACTGTATCCGTCAAAGTTTCTGTCGTCGCTATTCGCCGCAAAAAGCGCACTGCTCGCTATTAAACTTAATAGTAGTAATCTTTTCATTTTATCCCCTTTTATTGACATGTTGTTGATGTGTTGTTATCTGAAAAATATTCTTCCACTTTATCTATCTGTTCTCTAACGAATCTGTTAAGTTCCGTATTCACTTCATCTCTTGTTTTTCCGTTTACCAAATCCTGTAATTCAACAAAACTTTTATTGTCTATATCAGGCATTCTTCTGAATACATCCACAATATCGAAACTGTCGACCAAAACCTCAGGCTCCGTAGAATCCACGTCGTTTCCTATGAGTGTCTGTTTTGAAACTTCGTAAACATTGTATGATTTGCAGACCTCGCTTACAAATATGGACTGGTTACCCTCAAGAGAATAACTTGTAATAACCCCGTTGTTTTGCGCATTGTAGTTTCCGCTGCTGAAGTTGGCGGTGTTGATTACAGTTTTTTCATCATCAGGACAGTACCAGTCTCCCGTAGAACTTCCTTCGAGATAACATTTTTTAACTTCGTAATATCCCGGAAGCGTAACTATTTTGTCATACTCTCTTATAAACGTACCGTTATCGTAATATGCAAGTATTCTGTAAAACACGTTGCCGTTTTCATTGGCCGCCGTTTCAAACGTTACCTGATTTTCCTCAGCCTGCGTTGTGGAAGGTATGAAATTTATCTGCTGTCTCAACATAGAGTTTTCCGTAATGTTTTGTTCTTCGGCGGTTGTGTTTTGATCCGCTATTGTTGACGTAAAGTTAACATCGTTAGGATTGTTTATATTGTTTTCTATGTATTCAAACGTGTTTTGTGTTCCGAGTCCGGAAGTATCGTTATTGTCCACAACTTTTTTAAGTACAGCGGAAGCTTTTAAAACCCTGTCGGAATAATAAGTTTTAATATTCGTCTTGTTGCTCTCATAACTATCAGACCCTCCGCTTAAAGCCCCTCTTTTTTTCAAAATTGCGTTTTCAGCCGTTGTAACGTTGGATATAATCAAATCCGGACTTTTTGTAGGGGATATTTTTCTGAAAGTTCTTATCATATCGGCAAGTTTTTTAGAACTCATAGAACTTGTAAGCACAATTTTAGGATTTGTAGGATCCGCCGCTTCGAATATCACTACAAAATCATTGTCCTCTATTTCTTTTACCGCCGTATCGTTAAATTCGACCTCCCATTTTCCGTAACTGTCGGCTTTCGCCGTCGCAAGCGTCGAATCGTTGTCCGCCCTGTACACCCTTATATCGGCATTTGGAATGATTTTATCAAACACGAGTCCCAAAAAGGTTACTTTTGAAGGATTTTGAATCTCTTTTATTTCGTTTAAAATATCGGTCGTATTGTTCAAATCCCTTATAAACACAAGTCCGAACATTGCGGGTTTGCTCTGCGAAACAATCTGTACTTTCGCCGCCACGTCCGTTACGTTAAAATCCCCGCCTTTAATGGTTACATTATTTTCAAGAACACTTCTTACCGTCTGAACAAATTTTAATTTGTTGGAAACAGCCCCGTCGCTTTCAGCTTTTAAATATATGGCGTTTACTTTTTGTAAAATATTGGTCATATTAATTTCGCTCACATCCTGAGGATTTACAAACAGTTTGGATTTATCTATCCCCAGTTTGTTTGCAAGCGTTTCAATTTCGGAATCGTTTGCATCAGCTATTAACGTTGTTAACGGTGTTACTACGAAATTATCGTCGAGTGAAGTTTTAGAAACATTCAAAACCAAAGGGAAAGTCTGAATAACATTACTATCTCCTATTACTCCCCCTTCGACAACAATATACGACGGTTTGCTCACACAGTTTTGCAGTACATAAAAACCGCCTCCTATCTTTTTTGAAGAGTTACACTCAAAAGCTCTGACCTGCGCACCTTTTATTTCGTCATCGTATACATAAACATTATAATCCTTGTAATTTACATTAACCGGTATAGCAGTAAAAATATTCTGCTGCTCGTAATTTATATTCGCATCCGTCACCGAACTGCCGCTCCCGCACCCTATTATAAGCAATGAAGCTGCCGCCGCCAACGAAAGAGAGATTAGCCTTTTCATTATTTCTCCTTTTTTTTACTTAATATTATTTTAACTCATCAAAAGATTAATGTCAAATTAATTTTCGTAAATAAGGGATTTTATTTAAAAAACGTAGTAATTGTGTAAAAAAAGAGGGGAAATCAGATGATTTCGTTTTTAAGAATTTTAGGGAAAGTATTGAAGTATATATTTTTTGCTTTTTCAAGAGAAACTTCAACGTCGTTAATTTTAATTTTATCCCCGCCTACGGTTCCTGCTTTTTCAAAATAGACGCCTTTATTACTGCAGAGTTTTTCAAATTCGGCTTCGTTTTCGGGTTTTACTTCAACAAAAGCCCTGCTTAAAGTTTCGGCAAATATGTCTTTAGAAGAATTTACGCTGATATTAAGTTCAAGCCCCTTATCACTCACACACGCCCATTTGTAAGCTGCAATTGCCGCTCCTCCGGTTGAAATGTCTTTTGCGCTCTCTATCAGATCGCTTTGAAGTACGTCCCAGAGTTTAAGCTCTTTGTCAAAATCAACTTCAGGATGAACTCCTGCAACTTTCCCGCCGAAGACTTTAAGATAAAGGCTTCCTCCGAATTCAGGTTTTGTTTCACCTAAAATATAAACGCTGTTGCCTTCATTTTTAAGATCAGTCGTTCTGTAATCGTCGCCCGCACCGACCATAGCAATTTCAGGGGTCGGATATACACCCTCACCTTCGTTTTCGTTATAAAGTGATACGTTACCGCTTACAACCGGTGTATTCAGTTCACGGCACGCTTCTTTTATACCCTCGCAGCCCATTTTAAACTGCCACATAATTTCAGGATTTAGAGGGTTTCCGTAATTCAGACAGTCCGTAATTGCAAGAGGTTTTATTTTTTTAACGGCTACGTTTCTTCCCGCTTCCATAACGGCTGCCGCCACTCCTTTTTTAGGATCTATATAATTAAACCTTGCGTTACAATCCGCGCTCATACCTAAAAATCTTCCGTTTTCTTTTACCCTTATAACGCTACCGTCCGCTCTTTTGGTATCCACGGTATTTGTCTGAACCATAGAATCATACTGCTCATAAATCCAGGCTTTATCCACCACTTCACTTTCAACCATCAGTTTTTCAAAAGCTTCCTGAGTATCAACTTCCGGAATTTCAACATTTTTAATTTCTTTAAGATATTCAGGTTTCTTTACAGGTCTAACAAGTTCCGGTGCTTCTTCGGTAATTGGATCAACAGGAATATCACCTA
>NZ_JBMYAU010000133.1:0-9830 GCF_053994455.1 Nautilia sp.
CAATTAACAATATTTCCGTAACACAGGTAAACGTAAAAGCGGCCGAATCACAGATCAGGGATGTGGATTTTGCTCAGGAAACTGCGAACTTCCAGAAATACAATCTTTTAGCACAGTCCGGAAGTTATGCTATGTCACAGGCAAATGCGGTTCAGCAGAACGTATTAAAATTATTACAGTAAAAAGCCCGAAAGCGGCTTTTTCTTTTTATTGTAGAAAGGGGTTATTTGATTTTTTCAAAAGGAAGGTTTCTTTTTTTAAGTTCTTTTTCCAGATTTTTAGCGGCTCTTTTAACCACGATTATTTGAGCGTTTATACTTCCGGCAAGCATAAAAAGCCATTCTTTATGATTCATAATCCAGTCTATGAGTTTTGCTTTTTTTTCTAATTCGGTATTTGAAGGTCTTACCATAATCTTAGCTAAGTCGAGTTCTTTGTTTACAAGATAGCTTTGTATTGTTTCGCCGTACATTACGGAAAGTTTTTTTGTTTCTAAAATGTCTTTTATTTTGTCTATTTTTTTTGAAAGTTTAAGCAGTTTTTTAAAATCTATCTCTTCCAGTCTGTTTTCTTCTTTTAATTTTTCGAGATTTTCACATTCCTTGGCGACGTCTAAAAATACTTTTTCTATTTTTTTTTGAACTTTCGTTCCGTAATTTAACATATTTTCTATTTTTCCGTGTGCCTTTAGGAGCAGGGTGTTTACGGTTTTTTCGGAAAGTTTTCTTAGTTTTAAAGTCTTTTTTGTTTTTGACGTGTCTATATATTTGTCCACCGCTTCTTTAAACGGCATTTCTACGGCGCCGTGTATTCTGGCGCCTCCTTCAGTTGCGTTTATTGTGAGTATGTTTTCTTTTTTTGTAAATTCAATGTCTTTTTCAAAAAAGTTTCTGAACATATTCCACACCCTTGTTGTTCTTATCGTGCCGTTTCCGCCGTATTTGGTCACATATTCGTCACTGTCTTTAAATTTTACCTCTTTTTTCCCTAAAACGTGTCCGTCCGAATGGGATTCTCCTTCTTCGCTGTAAGCCAAATCCTGACCTATAAGGATTATAGTTTTATATCCGAGAAAATAAGCAAGTTCGTAAGCCATATTAGCGGCGCTCATTCCTATTCCTAAATATCCGTATTTGTGCATACCGAAATATTTTGTATACCTAAATCCCCTCATGGGAAGGATTTTTTTTCCGTGTGAATATTTGAGGACGTCTTTGTGCTGTAAGGACGCATGAAGCATAATGATATCTTTTTGGAAATTTTTAGGGGTTTTTTTAAAAAATTCGCTTGTAAGCTGGACTCTTTCAAGAGATGTTACGAAATCGGGTTTTATTTTGTGTTTTGCAAGGATCGGAAGTGAGGCGTCAACACTTATTATCGTTATGTGGTTTTGTATTTGTTTTAAAAGAGGCAGCTGTTTTGCAAGGGACGGTCCGGTTGACACTATTACCGCCACGTCTGAAATTTTTTTATTTTTAAGCTGGGAAAAATGCGGGCTTGTAAGCATTAAAGGAATATTGTTAATATGGTGTTCGATTCCTATAAGAGTGTCTATCGTGTCGTTTCCGAAGTTTGTAACGGTCTGTTTTATAGCCCTTATTAAAATTTTATTCGTTTTGATAATGGATTCGGCGAAAAATTTTTCATAATAGTCGGAATATATATGTAATTCGAATGTTCGTGCAAAAAGCTGAACGTCTTTATGAATGAAGATTTCAAGAGCTTTGGCATATGTTAAATCATCGGGAATAATGATTTCGAGTTTACCGCTTAGAATTTCTTCAGAAAAATCAACTATATGCATTGCTATGTATATTATTTCCAAATTGGGTTCAAAAACAAAAACTTTTTTATGTGTGGGATTTGCAAAAAGAAGTTTTATGAATATGCCGTTTCCCAAACCGTAAAAAAACAAAACGGGATATCTTTCGTACAGTTTGAATTTTTTCTGTTTTTCTTTTATTTCTTCAAGAGGCTGTGTTTTGTAAACGGGATAGTTTCTTTGCATATCTATAATGTTTAAATTTATAGGATCTTCTCCCTGCTGTACCACTTCGAAGTTTTTATGTGTAGGTAGTGAAAAAATTTTTGATGCCAAAACCGGGTTTTTTTCAACGAGAGCCTGGATGTTTTTTTCGAAAATTACTGACATTTAAAGCCTTTTTGTTTTTATATCGGTTATTTTGTTAAAATTATAACAGTTTACAAAGGAGAAAATATGTTTAACGGGAAAAACATACTGATTACCGGAGGGACTGGAAGTTTCGGAAAAAAATATACGCAAATACTGCTCGAAAATTACAAACCTAATAAGATTATCATTTACAGCAGGGACGAACTTAAACAGTTTGAAATGGCGCAAATTTACAACGATAAGTGTATGAGATATTTTATCGGGGATGTCAGAGACAAGGAAAGACTCCGCAAGGCTATGGAGGATGTGGATATAGTGATCCATGCGGCGGCGCTGAAACATGTCCCCGTTGCGGAATACAACCCTATGGAATGTATTAAAACCAATATACAGGGCGCCCAGAATGTAATAGACTGCGCCATTGAGCTTGAAGTGGAAAAAATCATCGCCCTTTCTACTGATAAGGCGGCTGCCCCTATTAACCTTTACGGGGCTACGAAACTTGCAAGTGATAAACTTTTTATCGCCGCAAATAATCTTGTGGGAAAAAGAAAAACGAGATTTTCGGTTGTAAGATACGGAAACGTTATAGGAAGCAGGGGAAGCGTGGTTCCTTTTTTTGTCAATTTAATTAAAAACGGGGCAAAAGAGCTGCCTATTACCCATAAGGATATGACGAGATTTTTAATAACTCTGGAAGAAGGGGTTAAATTTGTTCTTAAAAATTTCGAAAGAATGCAGGGCGGAGAAATTTTTGTACCGAAAATTCCTTCCATGAAAGTCGTTGATCTTGCAAAGGCTTTATGTCCTGAATGCAAATTAAAAGAAATTGGAATAAGACCGGGAGAGAAAATGCACGAAGTTATGATTACAAAAGATGACAGATGTGTGGAATTTGAGGATCATTACGTAATAAAACCGACTATAAATTTCAGTTTTGAAGCTGATTATACGGTAAATAATCTGGGTGAGAAAGGAAAAGAAGCGGGATACGGATTTGAATATTCTTCTGGAGATAATGACTGGTGGCTTACTAAAGACGAATTTTTAGAAAAAGCTAAAGAATTTGTATAAACGGAGAACGGGAATGGAGAGTGGAGAATTAAATAAGTTTATTCCTTACGGCAAACAATATATTGATGAAAATGATAAAAAAGCTGTTTTAGAGGTACTTGATAGTGATTTTTTAACGACCGGACCTAAAGTTAAAGAATTTGAAGAAGCGTTGGCAGAAAAATTGGGGTTTAAATATGTTGTGGCAGTCAGTAACGGAACGGCTGCTCTTCATCTTGCAAGCAGGGTGCTTTTAAATGCGGGAGACAGGGTTGTGACAACCCCTAATTCTTTTCTTTCGACTTCAAATTCTATTCTTTATGCGGGAGCCAAGCCTGTATTTGTGGACATTGAAAGCAACGGACTGATTAATCTTGATTTGGCGGAGGAAGAGCTTAAAAAAAGGAGGATAAAAGCGCTTTATTTGGTTACATTTTCCGGACATCCTTTTAATGATAAAAAACTTAAATACATAAAAGAAAAATATGGTGTAAAAATACTTCTTGACAACGCCCATTATTTCGGAAAAGACGAAGGTGTTTGCGATATTGCGACATATTCTTTTCATCCTCTCAAACACATAACCACCTTTGAAGGCGGAGCGGTGGCTACTAATGATGCAAAAATATATAAAAAACTGCTTCGTCTCAGAAATCACGGAACGGTAAAAGATGACACAATGTATCCGTGGGAATATAAAATGGTGGATTTGGGTTACAATTATCGTCTGAGCGATGTAGCCTGCGCTTTGGGGCTTTCTCAGCTTCAAAAAGTCGATGTTTTTTTAGCTGAAAGAAAAGAAATAGCAAAATATTATTACAATAATCTCCCTGATAAAATCAAACCCCTTTATCCTTATGATGAAAAAAGCTCGTATCATTTATTCGTTGTGAGATATCCTTTTGAATCTTTGGATGAAAAAGCCGAATTTTTTATAAAAATGCGTCAAAAAGGAATAGGACTCCAATATCATTATATTCCTATTAATCAGCAGCCTTTTTACGTAAAAAAAGGATACTTTAAAAAATTTCCCGAAATGGAGAAATATTATTTGCAGGCTTTCAGTCTGCCGATATATTACGGTTTGAGTAAAAAAGAGCAGGATTATATCATTGAAAGTATGGAGGAGTTGCTTTGAATTTATGCGTAATACCTGCCCGTGGGGGGAGCAAAAGAATTCCAAAAAAAAATATTAAACTTTTCCACGGAAAGCCTTTAATTGCTTACAGTATAGAAACCGCTAAAAAATCGGGGCTTTTTGACAAAATAGTGGTTTCAACAGACAGTGAAGAGATTGGGGAAGTTGCAAAAAACTACGGGGCGGAAGTTCAGATAAGACCTTCTCGTTTAGCGGATGATTATGCCGGAAGCATTGATGTTTTTGAATATGTGATTTCTCAAAACGAAGGATTCGAGTATGCCTGTATGATTTATGCTACCGCTCCTTTTTTGAGGGTTGAATATTTAAAAAAAGGGCTTGAAAAACTAAAAAACAGCGATTCTTGTTATTCTTTTGCCGCCACCACTTATGATTTTCCAATCTGGCGGGGATTTGAGATAGTTAACGGAAAGGCTCAAATGTTTTTCCCTGAATATATGGAAAAAAGAAGTCAGGATTTAAAAGGAGCTTTCCACGATGCGGGACAGTTTTATTGGAAAAAATTAAAATGCGGGGAAAAATTCAGGTTCGACGGTAATATTCCGATTTTGATTCCGAGATATCTGGTTCAGGATATCGATACCTTAGAAGATTTTATAAGAGCTGAAAAAATGTTTAAAGCTCTGAAATTAGATGAGTTTGACAAATGGAATACTCTTAAAAAAGAGATACATTTCAAAGATAAAAAAGTTTATATTAAAGAGGGAAGAGTGTATTTAATTATAGTCGGATATAACGTTGAAGCTGAAGTGTATGGAAAAGGAGAATATTTTTTAAGACCGGTGGTTGTTTTAAAAAAATTAAGCTCAAAAACCTTTTTAGGTATTCCTTTAACTACGAAGGATAACGGTTTTTTGTCTTTTATATATAAAAATGTTACGAGTTTTGCAATGTTTAATCAAGTAAGAACGTTTGATGTTAAAAGAGTATTTAAATATCACGGCCTTATGAAAAGAAATGATTTTTATAAGTTGAAAGAGGAATTTAAAAAATTCATTTCCCTCTAAAAAGAGGGCGGGGGCTCTTCCCTCAAATGAGGATGACCAATATAAAAATATTATAGCATAAAGGAAAATTATTTGCAACTTTTAAGAGTGGATTTCGGAAGTAAAATCGGATTTGGACATTTAAAAAGAGTGGAAGCCTTTTTAGAATGGAGAATGAAGAATGGAGAATGGAGAATTGTTTGTAAGGAATGTGATGAAAAATATACCGATATTCCTCTCATAAAAATAAAAAACAACGATGAGTTTTTTGAAGTTGTAAAAAAACTAAGTCCAAAAAAGGTGATAGTCGATAATTATGATTTTACTTTAGAAGACGAAAAGAAATTTAAAGAGCTTTTTCCCGAAATTAAGTTAATATGTTTTGATGATTTTGAAAAGGAGCATTTTTGTGATGAGGTTGTAAGTCTTAATCCTTGTACCAAGCATAAAAAAATAAGGCTTAAACTCAAAAAAAGGTATATTAAAAGGGACGGGATAATGATTTGTATCGGAGCCACGGATCCTAAAGGCATTATTTTTAAAATTTTAAAATATTTAAATGGAAACATTCATATTTATACCACATCCAAAAATCCGAATTTAGATAAACTCAAAAGAGTCGCAAAATTAAAAAAAATAAGCTTTCATATCGACAAAGACACTAAAACGGCTCTTTTTAAACACAAATTTGCAATAGTTTCCGCTTCGACTCTAAGCATAGAGGCGCTTGAGGCTGAAATACCTTTTATCGCCATTAAAGTAGTAGAAAATCAAAAAGAAATTGCAAAATGTTTGAAAAAATTAAGAGTACAGGTTTTAAACCTAAATGAAATAAGGAAGTTAAATGATATTATTTTTAACAAACAATTCAATTTCAAGGCCTCTGCTTATCTGGTTAAAAAGATTTGATAGAGTGGTTGTAAAAAAAGAAAAACTAACATTAAAAGATTTAAATAAAATAAATCCCGATTTAATTATAAGTTATAATTATCGTCATATAATTTCAAAAGATATTTTAAAACATTACAAGATTATAAATCTTCATATTTCATATCTTCCATACAATAGAGGTGCTCATCCAAATATTTGGTCACACATAGAAAACACTCCATCAGGGGTTACAATTCACTATATAGATGAGGGTATTGATACGGGAAACATTATTGCACAAAAAAGGATAATTATTAATAAAAAAGAAACTCTTAAAAGTTCATACAGAAAATTGCATTTTCATATTCAGTTACTTTTTAAATCTATTTTTAATAAAATAGAAAAAATCAAACCTAAAAAACAAAAAGGTAAAGGAACTTTCCATTTAGGTAAAGAATTAAAAAACATTAAACTTAAAAATGGCTGGAATACTACTATTGAGGAGTTAATTAATGAAAATAGGAAAAATTGACACATCAAAAAAAGTTTTTATAATAGCAGAACTTTCAGCAAATCACGGTGGAAGTTTGCAAACAGCAAAAGACACTATCTATGCCGCAAAAGAATCTGGTGCGGATGCCGTGAAGCTTCAGACGTACACGGCTGATTGGCTGACCGTTGAGTGTAAAAAAGAAGATTTTATTATAAAAGGTGGAACGCTTTGGGACGGTATGAGTTTATATGAGCTTTATAAAAACGCCGCAATGCCTCTTGAGTGGCACGAGGAACTTTTTATTTACGGCAGAAGTTTAGGGCTTGATGTTTTCAGCTCGCCTTTTAGCAAGGAAGCGGTGGATTTTTTGGAACAGTTTAACCCTTGCGCGTATAAAATAGCTTCGTTTGAAATTACGGATTACGGTTTGGTAGATTACGCCGCAAGTAAAGGCAAGCCGGTGATAATTTCAACCGGTATAGCCTCGCTTCAGGAAATTCAGGATGTGGTGGATATCTGTAAAAAAAGAAAAGTTGAGCCGGCATTTCTTAAATGTACTTCGGCTTATCCGGCGCCAAGAAGTGAAGTAAATCTGAAAACGATACCGGCTATTAAAGAGATGTTTAACGTGGAAGTCGGGTTTTCGGATCATACCCTCGGAATTTCCGCTCCCATTGCGGCGGTAGCGACGGGTGCGAGAATAATCGAAAAACATTTTATTCTAAATAAATCTCTGGATTCTCCCGATAAAAATTTCAGTCTTACTCCTGCTGAATTTAAAGAAATGGTAAAAGCCGTAAGGGAAACGGAAGAAATGATGGGAGAAGTAAATTTCAAACCTAAAAACGGGCGTCAGTTTGCAAGAAGTCTGTATGTGGTGAAAGACATAAAAAAAGGAGAGACTTTTACACATGAAAATATCCGTTCAATCCGCCCCGGATTCGGGCTTCATCCGAAGTTTCTGCCTGAGATTTTAGGAAAAAAGGCATGTAAAAACTTGCAAAAAGGAGACAGGCTCAGATGGGAGGATATAACGGATTGAAAAATAATAGAGATATGATAAAATTACTTCAAAAAGTAAAAAGGATAAAAATTGTTTGATTTTTTTACTAAGGGAAGAAAACTTAAACTCGGGGAAGAAAAAAGAGCCCCGAGAGCAGACGCATTTCCTACTTATGAATTACTAAAAGAAATAACCATTATTGATATTAGAGATAATGAGGAAGTGGAAGAATACGGAAAAATGCCAAATTCTATAAACATTCCTTTTAATTGCGGTTTTACAGAAGAATTAATGAAACTCGATAAAAATAAAAAATACGGCTTAATGGATTTAAGAGGTGTTTATATTCATGAAGCGGTGGAGCTGGCAAAAGAAGCGGGGCTTGATGCCGTTGAACTTAGAGGAGGGTTTTTTTATCTGAGTGAAGTTATGAATCTTAAACCCGTGAAGGAGGAGAAATGAAAATATACGGAATAAAAACTTGCGGAAGCGTGAAAAAAGCTCTTAAATTTTTTAAAGATAACGGAATTGAATATGATTTTCACGATTTTAAAAAAGAGCCCGTAGGATGCGATAAGATTGACGAATGGATTGCAAAAGCGGGGATAGACGTGCTTTTCAATAACAGGGGTACAAAATACAGAACCTTAAAATTAAAAGAGCTTAATCTTGACGAAAACGGTAAAAGAGAGTGGCTTTGTAAGGAAAACCTGCTTATAAAAAGGCCTGTAATAGAGCTTGATAACGGAGATGTAATTGTAGGGTTTGATGAAGAAAAATATAAGGAAATTTTTGCATGAATCCGGCCGTAATAGTAAGCAGCGTAGGAATAGGTGCGTTAATCGGATACGTTACGAATTATGTGGCCATTAAACTGCTTTTCAGACCGTATAAACCGTTGAAAATAGGCGATGTTACCGTATTTCCGCAAGGTGTTATTCCGAGGGAGAAACAAACTATGGCAAGAAAAGTGGGCGAAGTTGTAAAAGATTATATTTTAAGCGAAGATGAGATTAAAAAAATAATTTCGCAAAAAGAAGTAAAAGAAGAAATTGTAAATTTTATCGATACAAAGATTGAAAAGATTTTGGATAAGAAAGTTACCGAATTTATGGAAAAAGAGGAAATTATTGAAAAAATCTCATCTTTTATAGAAAAGTTTGTAGCCGAGAAGTTTCCGATGTTTGCAAGTTTTGTGAGCGGCAGTGTGATTAAGTCCGTTTTTGAGGGGGTGAATTTTGATGTCAGGGTAAATGAAATATTAAATTCAAACAAAACGAAAGATATTATAAAAAACGAAATAATCACATTTTTAGAAGCTGAGGTTCCTAAAATTTTCATAAAAGCAAATATTGATAAGATCGTAGAAGAGAGAATTTCGAATTTTGATGAAAAAACACTTGAGGATATGCTTTTTTCACTTATGAAAAAGCACTTCAGTTTTATTAACTTTGCCGGTGCGGCACTTGGGGCGGTAATCGGGTTTGTTCAGTATTTCGTTGTTACCAATATGTAACCGTTAAAAGGCATAATTCCCTTAAAAAAAGGGAATTATGAAAATTATTAAAGAATATTTGGAAATTGTACTGGCACTTATTGTATTTGATTTTGGTTTTAAAGTATGATTTTTACTCGATTCTTGCTTTAATTTTAGAACTTATGGTTATTATAGAAGTTATGCAGATGCTTTTTATATTTTTCAAAAAACAGAGAATAAAAATACGTTTTATGGTGGACGCTTCAATTATTTTTTTTATCAGGGAACTTCTGATATCCACCACAACCCACAAACCTTTAAAAACAATGTTGGTATATGTGGGTTTGATTGGGATATTTTTCTTTTTCAGGTATTTGGCGCTAAATGTTACATATTGCGATAATGAGATTAAAACTTCGTAAAATAATACCAAACCACAAATCATTCCTTACAATCAAATTTAGAATTCCAACTTTCTATAATCCAATGAAACCCACAAAGTTGTTTTATATTTTCTTTGTTTTTCATATAATACCAATTCCAAGATATTTAATAACTTTGATATAATAACGATATGGGAATACTAAGATATGATAGATTAATCAAAGAGAGTAAAGAAGAGTTGGAAGAGTTGTTAAAAAAAGAGAGAGATGTA
>NZ_JBMYAU010000134.1:0-29486 GCF_053994455.1 Nautilia sp.
ATAGACGACGTAGAAAAGGTGACATTCAAACAGGCGCTGATTATAGGTTTTTTCCAGGTATTCGCCCTTATTCCCGGAACCAGCAGAAGCGGTGCGACGATAGTAGGCGGAATGCTGAGCGGCCTTAGCAGGAAAACGGCTGCGGATTTCAGTTTTCTCCTCGCCATACCCACAATGTTTGCCGCAAGCGGATATGAACTTGTTAAAAACATCGATTCTTTTTCCAACCAAAACATGACACCGCTTACAGTAGGTTTCATCGTCAGTTTTATAGCAAGCTACATAGCGGTCAAACTGTTTTTGAAATTTGTAAAAAAATACACCCTTAACGTTTTCGGAATCTACAGGATTATTTTCGGAGCGATACTTTTATATTTAGTGAACTATTTAAACCTAAATTACTAGTTAAAAAGTAGATAAGAGAGGAAAATAATGATTTTAACTAGCAAGTTAAGTTATTTAAATTTATAATTAAAAGAAATTTTAATAAATTTAGAATGTAATTCTAAATTATTAGAAATTTCAATCGAAAAATTTTTAAAATTTATTCCGTAAAGAAAATTTTTATTTTGAATAACATATCCTATTTTTAAAAAATTTTTTATAAAAAAAATTTCGTCATACCGTCTTTTATTGCAATACATTCCACTATCTCCAACAATTAATCCGTTGTGAAATTTTTTAGTTAATTTATATTTAATATAAAAAGGTATCCTTTGAAAAAATTTTGTTTTCACAAATTTTCCCGTTCCGAAAGGTCTATAATGATAATATCCGTCCTCTCCGATATACTTAGTATCCGAATCAAAATGATAAACCATTTTCATAATATTTTTCCAATCTATAAATCCTAAAATATTAAAAAATCCTATATAAAAATCAAATTCATCTAATCTCTTTTTATATTCAATATCAAAACTACCGCCTTTTCCTTTATAATTATAACTTTTTAAATACTCCTTCATTAAAATATTATTATTAGTATAATAATAAACCAAATCTAACAAAAATCTATTTTTAACATTAGTACCGTTTACTTCCATATATTGAATATCCTTTGCCTGAATAAAAGAAAATGTAAATAAAAAATCATTTAATTTATATTCAAAAAAAAGTTTATTAAATAAAGAATAGTTCATTTTTCCAAAAATATTCGGTTCGGTAATATAATAACCTACCGTATCTTTTTTAAGCAGAGTATTAAAATCGTTTTCGGCATAATACCAAGTTTCTAATAATCCTTTATTTACCATCACTATTCCGTTATTTTCATATATGTATCCCATAAAAAAACTATTATCACCCGTATATAAGGAGAAATAGGAAATTTCAAAAGCCCTATTTAGAGATTTCTTTGATGGAATATTGTCCCATTTATGATTGAATACATCAAAATATAATTTATCCGAGTACATTAAAATATTACTTTCAATACAAAAAGCAGAAAGAAAAAGAGGGAAAAAACTAATAAAGAGTTTCCGAAGTACCATCGGAATAAGTGACATTTTGAGTAATAGGATCATACGTTGCAAGTGATTTTTCATCCTTATCGGTAAGTGTTACATTAGCTTCATTATCTCCCTCTTCACTAACTTTAATAAATACTCCGTTACTGTCAAATCCGTCAATATTTAAATTACCATCGTCTACATCATTATAAATTTGATGCAAATAAATAGAATAATCCCCTTTTTCTATAATGGATTTTATGTCCGAATTGTAATCGTTAAATGAAGCGTAAGCACCTAATATAAACGGAGCGTAACCCGTTCTTTCAATATTCATATACATCTCAACAAATTTATAGGTTTCATTTTCACTATAACTTGCAAATCCGCTCATACTGAAATCCAAATGAGAAAGTGCTCCGTACATATACCCGTTTTTATTATTCAAATCGGCTAACACATTCATATCTTTTACCGTTATAGGATTACCGTTCGTATCATAAAGGGTAGCATTTAATCCTTGTAACAATACATTGGTGGTTTTATCACCTTCATCTTCATCAAAACTTTCAATAATATAGTTCGAATAATAACTAAATTCGGATAATTCTTGTTTTTCATTTGCAACATCAACTAAACCGATTGTTACGAAATTTTTATCGTTTGTAATATTTACGTCATTTGCAATTATATGATAAGTTTTACCGTCTCCTTTACTTTGTGCCACAAGAGTTAGCGAAATATTTAACTTAGGAGTAGTTACGTTCCCTTTGAATTTAACATCCCCACTAATATCTAACACATCTTTCGGCTCTTTTACGGTTATATTTGAAACGGTAAACGGATTATCACCCGTTTCATTACTAAAATACTCAACTATATCATTATAATAATCATACCAAATTTCATAATAAATATCGTTTTCCCCGCCAAATTCATATGAATAAGCAATATTATTCCAATCTCCCCATCCTCGAATATTATCTAAATAAACCTCTTTACCGTTAATTTCGGCTTCTACAACTTTATCATAAATAGGCATTGACGTTACGTTTTTATCACAGTTCACAATATGAGAATGCGTATCTTCTCCCCAAATATCCCTAATAACACAATGCGCCGTTTCTCCATATATTGTCGTTAGATTTTCTTCATAAGTACCATTTTCTAAATCGTCTTTCTCTCTTTTTACTACTAATTTACCGTCAACTAATATTATTTCTTCTCTCTCCCACCCATCATATTTATTTTCTCCATCATTTGCTATTTCAAGCAAATCACTTGTATTTGCGTTTAATGTTAAAATCCCGTTTAATTTCACACCGTTAAAACTAGAATAATCAAGTGTTCCGATTAAATGTTTGTCCCCGTCGTTAAATTCAATTTCACCGTTAAAACTTCCGTTGTTTGTTGTAATATTTACATCCATACTCGCATCAATATTGCTAAACGCCAATATTTCGTCAATTTTTTTATCACCCTGAGCGGTATTTATATTACATGAAACTTTTGCATTTGAAATTTCAATTTTTTTAGAATTATCGTTTTTATCATATAAAACACCGTTTACATCAAAAATAAATCTACTTCCGTCGAAATTTAACGAATTTATAGAAACATCATATTCTCCCTCTTTCCTTAAAGCGATAGGATCAGTCGCTAAATAAGCATTTGTCGCTTTTTCATCATAATATCGAGCGGTTAAAGATTGTCCGTTTAATGTATATGTTTCGGTTATATAACCGTTTTCATTTGAATAAGTATGACTAACCGTATCCCCGTACATCGTAGTAAAATTATAATTTTCATTCTTTTCATGCCCGTTTATACCGTCTGCTATAGCCTTTAACCTGTCATTCAAATCACTAAACGTTTCATTAAATTCATTATTTAAATCCTCATTAAATTTTTTTGCGGCTTCATCTACTAAATTAAAAGAACTGTTAATATCGTCATTTAGATTATCAATAGCCGGTTTAACGGCGTTATTGTAATTTGATACGACCTCTCCGGCGAGAGTCGAATCGTTTTGATCCTGTTTGTCAACATTCGGATCTATAAATTCATAAATTATATCCCTTATATTTGAAACCATATTTTTAGCATCGTCAATTGTAGCCGAATTATTAGCATTCGCTTTCACCTCAGCCATTAAAGAATTTATTTTATTTTCAAAATTAGTTTTACTTAAATTAAGTTTATTTAAGCTTTCAAGTGAAAGCATTCTATTTTCAATCATTTCGGCAGTTACCGTAATATTGCTTTTTATTGCATTTGCAACTATATTAATAACCATTCCTTGTATATTTTGAATATCCGAAATACTTACTTCATCAAGTTTGCTTTCAATAACTTCTATCGCCGCTAAAATGTTTTGATTAAAAGATTCGTTTATAATTTCGGTTAAATTTTTATCCTTAGCCGCTTTTGAAGCTAACATTTCATACATATCTAATACGTTTTTGTTTTGTAATTTTGCCGCCGTTTCAACTATAAGTTGAATTTTTAACGAAAGTTTTTTCAAATCTTTATCGCTTTCAGGATCGGCATCAATTTTATTTTCGTCAATTCCTAAAATATGAGCCGTTTCTTGCTTCGCAGTTGCAAAAGTAACACCTTTACTCTTCGCATAAATATAAGCAAAAGTTGTAAGAGGAGTTATATTTACATTCTCATCTTCTAAAACACTAATTAAAGTAGAATTAAATTCAACATTTCTCTCGATATCGAATCCGCCTATAACTATTAGAGGTTTACCTCTATAATCATCTTCGTAATTAATAGTATATTTCCCGTTTTCATCTGTCGTCGAAACGGGTTCACCCATATCACACTGAGTATTTTCATTCAAATCTATACAAACTTTAGCACCTTTTATGTATCCGTCAGCCGCAATCCCCGAAACAGATGACATCTCCGTACTCGGAGTATTAGTACTTTCTTCACTATTTGATCCGCATCCGCTCATAAATAATAATCCCACCGCTATCACACTCAATAACACTTTATGCTTCATAACAGCTCCCTATTTTTTTTATATAATATCACATATACCCCCCCCCTGTCAAATACGAACTTTTTTTAATCCCCCATAAAATATTTAACACCCAGATAATATGCAAAATAGATCAGAAAGAAAAATATTACGGTGGATATTAAAGGATTTGAAATAAAAGTGCTCACAAGCGCAAAAACGGCTACAAAAAGAATAAAAAGTTCGAAAATCCCGAACATCAATTTGTTCAGAAGATCAAACTTCATTTCAGATCATTTCATAAAACTGTCTGAAAATATATTTAGCATCCCTCGGCCCCGGAGAGGCTTCCGGATGATGCTGGACGGAAAACACTTTTTTGTTTTTGTATTTTACGCCCTCAATCGTTCCATCAAAAAGGTTTTTATGCGTTACTTCGGCAATTTCTTCTATCTCCTCGGGAACGTTATAGTTGTGGTTTTGAGCCGTTATTTCCACTTCGGGATATTTCCCTATAAAGTTTTTGACCGGATGGTTTCCGCCGTGGTGTCCGAATTTGAGTTTAAACGTCGGATACCCGTGCGCTATGCTTAAAAGCTGGTGCCCGAGACATATGCCGAACATCGGAACGTCCGCCTCAAGCAGTTTTTTTATTTTTTCGTGTACCTCTTTTAAAATAAGCGGATCACCCGGACCATTGCTTAAAAAAACACCCCTAATTTCACCGTTTTTATATTTTTCTATTATATTTTCAACGGGCGTGTGGGCTGGGACCACCACACATTCCATTCCGGCTTCGGTAAGTTCGTTTAAGATGTTTCTTTTCACACCGAAATCGTAAACGACGATTCTTTTATCGGTTTTTTTTGGATTGTAAGAAAACGTAGCGTCGTTCCACGCGCCGTTTCCGTGGATATATTCCTCGTTCGTAGTGACTTCTTTGATATAATCAATCTCCTGAATCGTAGGGGTTGAATCGAGTATTTTTTGGAGTTCGTTTCTGTCATGAATTTCGCTTGAGGCTATCATCATCATGGCACCCTGCGTTCTTATCGTTTTCGTAAGATATCTCGTGTCTATTTCGCAGATTCCCAAAACCCCCTCTTCTTTCAGAAATTCCCCTAAACTTCTCTCGCCTCTGAAATTCGAATAACCATCCACATATTCTCTTACTAAAACACCTTTAAGCCACGCTTTTTTGCTCTCCATATCATCGGCGTTAACACCCACGTTACCTATTTCCGGCATTGTAAAAACCACAAACTGCCCCGCATAGCTCGGATCCGTAATAATCTCCTGATAACCGGTCATAGAAGTGTTGAACACAATCTCACCGACCGCGGTTCCTTCTGCACCGAAACCTTTCGCCTCAAAAAAATCGCCGTTTGCTAAAAGAACGCTAATTTTCATATTACACCCCTAGCGCTTTTTTAAGTAAATTTTTATCTATATTCAGACTTTTACTAACTTCATCGATGGGTAAATTAAATTTTTTGACCATTTCAACGGCACTTTCAATTTTTCCTTCAATTTTTCCCTCAATTTTTCCTTCAATCTTTCCTTCTTGAAAGACAGGATCTTTTTTAATATCTATTATAAAAGGCATTTTCATCTCCTTTACCTTCAGTTTAGGTCTTAGTCTTAACAAATAGAACACTTTTCTCAAATAATCTTCTCTTTTTTTCGGAGAAAAATTTTCAAGTTTTTTATTTAATTGAATTAGCAACGTTTCTATATCTTCAACGTCACACAATATAGCTATTATATTATCGGCAATATTTTCACTTTCAATCAATTTAGTACAATCAAAATCTTTAATATTTTTTACCTTATATTTAAAAAAGAGATTTTCTAATTTTATTTCGTTTTTTATTTTAATATCCTCATCTCCCACATATAGAACTATCTGATAAGGAAAAGCGCCGTAACTTTCATAAATAAGCAGCCCGTATTTTAACATTCTAAACGGCATAAACTTATCATTTACGCTTTGTATTTCAAGATGAAAAAGCGTATTGTCTTCAAGTTTAGCAAGTAAATCCACCTGTCTTTCTTCTACTTTAGGAAAAGAGACGTTTAAAAGCTCTTTTATTTTTTTTTCGGTTAACATTTCAATTAAAGTAACCGGAACCTCAGAAAAAAGCTCCCTCAAACTTCTGTCATAAACAAATTTCTCCACTAAATAAGTCCTCTTTTTCTAAGTTCCTGCTCGTAAAGCCTTTGAAATACGAGTTCGAACTCTTCACTGCCCGGAACAAGCGGACGTTTGTAGTTTTCGATTTTTCTATACACCTCGTCTCTCGCTTCAATTTCCCTACTTAAAAACTGCATAATCGATTTAAAAATTATATTCTTTATTTTACCGTCCCTTACATCGTAATCTATTAATTCCCTGTCCCATAGTTCTTTGACTATAAAGTGGGAAAGGTCGTCTATTCTTTCGTCGCGTTTTAAATTAAAACCCTCTTCCTGTGCAATTTTGCTTTTTATAAGTTTAAAAACTTCCCTTCTATCGATGTCATAAAACAGAAACTCGTTTTCTTCTTCCTGTTTAGAAAGAATTTCTCTCGCTTTGTTTTCTATTTCCCTCTCCCACGCTACGTCATCGGCTATAATATCTTCTATTTCTTTTGTGGCATTGTCTATACCGTGGGGAAAAGTAACATATCCGCTGTTTAACAAATCTATGGTTATTTTTCTTGCGAGAAAAGGCACTTGGGCTTCTTTTATAAGCATACTAAACCTTTTTTTAGAATTATATCAAATAAATAACCCTAAAGTGGTTAAGTAGCAAAACGACAGGAAAAGAAAAACAAATATGAAAATTTCCCGCTCCGGTTTGACAACTCTTACATTCACCTTTTCTCATCCTTATCTCCCCTCATTTTTTCCTTTTCTTCTCCCTTAAAATAAATATTTGATTTATTTTAGGGATTGGTATTATTAGCCCGGAAAGTAACACGGCCACAACTTTTTTATCAAATAATCACCCCCCCCCCGCACTATTTTTATGATATAATATATAAAAAATTAGGTAAAAATATGCGTATATCAATTATTTTAATAATAAGCGTTTTTTTATATTCGAAAATTCTTATAGTAAATTCCTACGATGAAAAAGATCCGTGCGGAATTCCTCAGTTAAACGGTTTCTTGTCACAAATGTACGAAAAAAACTTTAAAGCCGAAAATTTTGACATACTCTTTTTAAACGCCAGAGTGACACCTAAAAAAACACTCTTAAAAAAGGCGTCCGAAATTTTGAATGATTTAAAAAAATATGATTATGTCATAACGTTCGATGACGCCGCTTTTCAATTAATCGGAATACCGGCTTCAAAAAAACAAAAACCCGTTTTTTTTTCCGGAATAAACATTCCTTTTAAAGTATACGAAAAAAAATACGTCCTGAACAAAAGCCTCTTCGGAGGGGTTTATGAAAAACTTTACGTAAAAGAGGTGCTGAACACGTTTAACAAAATAACACCCGTTAAAAAAATAGCCTTTTTTTACAGCAGAGGAATCGGGGAGCTTATAAAAAAACAGGTGACGGCGGAACTAAACAATACAGAATATGAAAACAAAATAGCTTTTATAAAATGTGAAACAATAAAAGAACTCAAAGAAAAAGTAAAAAAAACAAATAACGTCTCTTTTACCCTTTTTATGCCTTTTACGCTCTCTTTAAAAAAAGAAGGCAAAAAAGTTCCTCTTTACACATTTAAAGACATCTATCTAAAAAATATTAAAAAACCCGACATAAGCATAAACAGAAATTTTACGAAAATGGGTTTTTTAGGTTTCGGCGGTGTTGATTTTTTCGAAATGGGGAAAAGTACGGCGAATATTTTTTTAAATTATCTTAAAACGAAAAAACCGCAAATAATAAACGCTCCCAAAGCTTATTATTTCATTAACGTAAAAAGGGCGAAACAGATAAACTTCAAACTTCCAGAATGGTTTATTAAAAATTACGTAAAAGACATAATATGGTAAAACGGATATATATCTACATCATTGCTTTTTTCAGCTTTTTTGTCATTACCGTAATTTCCATGAACATCTGGCTTTACAAAAAAGAAGCCTCCATAGCCATGTCAATCACATCTTCATATCAGTATAACTTCGTCTTAGAAGAAACCCTATATAACAAAATATACCTGATTAAACACATTCTCGACAAATATTACAAAGGTCTTGTAAAAACCGAAATTAAAAGAAAAACCGAACTTCTGAAAAACGACATTGACAAACTCATCGGACTTCTGCAGACCTTAAAAGATTTAAAATTCAAAAATTACAAATCGTTTCTTTTCAAATACATATTTCATATTTACAACAGAGACATAGAAATAATACAAAACGGTAAAATAATCATTTCAAAAAACCTCGAAAAAATAGGGAAAAAAGCAAAATACATTTGCGATCCGTTTTCCGATTACGGACAGTGCAGCGTTATTAAAAACAGTAAATTTTACATTTTAAGATATTCCCCCGCATATAAACTCTTAATAGAAAGCGACATCGATTTGAAAAACGCCGACAACAATAAAATTGCCGAAAACCTTATTATGATGTTAAAAACAATTCCCAAAATAATAATTTATTACAAAGGGAAAAAACTTGCGGGAAATTTTGACAAAAACAGTTTTTACATATTTGACGAATACAAACCCCTAAATATTTTTTTCGGCTTCGGAATCGAATACAAACGGATAGAAAAACTTTCAAACACTATCAATAACGAAGTGTTAAAAGCAATACGCCCTTTGATTTTTCTGTTTATAATAATATACGTTCTTATCATAGCGCTTATGTATTTTATACTTTTTACGCTTTTCAGAAAAAAAATTATTTTTATTGAAAAAATGATAATCGAATATTCCCAAAAAGCCACAACCGACAAATTAACGAAACTGTTAAACAGAAACGGTTTTGAAAACCGTGCCGAAAATGAAAAATGCAGATATTTTTTAATTATAGATCTCGACAATTTCAAATATGTAAACGACACGTTCGGACATGAAACGGGAGATATGGTGTTAAAAGAGTTCGCATGGCTTTTAACCAAATATTTCAAAAACGATCTTATAGGAAGATGGGGCGGGGATGAATTTTTAATCTGCACCAACAAAGAAAAAAACCAGATTAAAAATATCATAGAAATAATAAATACTCATTTAGAAAAAATTCAGCGGCAGTTTGATAAAAAAATGACAAAAAAACTTTCCGTAAGTGCGGGCGGATGCGGTGATACACGGCTTGATATGCAAAAAAGATTCAATAACGCCGATTTGGCGCTGTACAAAGTCAAAAAAACCAAAAAAGGCAACATTATGTTTTTTCAGGATTTAGATTACATCAGAATAGAAAGGGAGGATTTATTTAAAAAATAAAGCTTTTTTGCATTTTTAAAGAGAACCCGTTGTATTTCTCGGCAAATTCAACCGCCTCTTTTACATATTCGCCTTCAACCAAAAAACCGACTCCCCCTTTCGAGTCTCCTATACCCCCGGCAAGTATAACCTTTGCATCCAAATCGAAAAGTGTTTTAAACGCTTCTATTTCGGTAAAAACCTCTCCGGCAAAAAACTCAAGCATGGAAATTTTTTTCCCCGTTGCGAAGTCCGTATCTTGAGAAGTGTTTACAAAAAACGGTATAAGTTTTTCATGTCCTACGGGAATGACTATTTTCGTACCCCTTGCCGCGGCTTTGACATAATAATTTCCGTATGTTCCGCCGTTAGGATCCGCCGCCGCCACAGCCGCCCTTTTCTTGCCGTTTTCATACCACAGGGCATTCGCACCTTTTATAAAAACATCGTCCTTTTGTATATCAAAACCGCTTATATCGTATAACCCTCCCTTTTCGATTACAACCGGCCTGTCTCTTTCTTTAGTGATATTGAACTTACCGTTTGCGTTACATCCCGCAGCGTAAAGTTTAGAAGTATGAATTCCGAGATGGTATAAAAAATAATTGTTCGTAGAACCGTAAGCGACATACACCCTTTTTGAAAAATCTATATGTTTAGCCAGTGCCGAAGCTATTAAATGTTTAGCCCCCTCAACGGTCAGAAATATTTGAGCTGTCATTGTTTTCACCTTCTTGCATCATCTGTGTAAGTTCAGCGGCTTTTGCCGGTTCCATTTTAGCCAATATTTTCGCCATTACTTTCGGCTGAAGACGTTTTAAAATTTCAAGAGCGTCTTTAGGCTCCATATTCGAAAGAATCTTAGCCGCATTGTTAGGACGCATTTTCGCATAACTCTTCGTCAGTTTGTCAAGTTTTGCCTTTTTAATTTCTTCAAGAATTTTTTCATTCTTTTCTATCAACTCTTCAATTCTTTTTTTTTCGTTTTCAATTTCTAAAAGCGTTTCGTTCAGTTCCTTTTCTTTCCGTTTAAGTTTAGCCTCTTTTTTCTTAATCAGGCTCAAATATGTGTTTTTTAACGATTCGAAGGCTTCTTGCTGTTCGAGGAGCTTTTCGGCCTGCGCCTCAAGTTCGGCCTTTTTCTGTTCGAATATTTCATAACAGTCAAGAAGCTTTTGATTGTCCACCGCAAAGAGAAACACAGGCAAAAAAAAGATGACCCATAATTTTTTATTTTTCAATTCAGTAAATTTCCCCAAGAATATCTCCCACCTCAACATCGTCTTTCTGATTAAGGTATTTAAAATGGTCGGGACCGAAAAAAAGAAGTATGGAACTTCCGAATTCAAATCTTCCGAGCTCATCCCCTTTTTTTAACTTTACGGGTTTTTTATATTCAAAAGTCGTAATTTCGTCATAGTCCTTTTGAAGTCTTTTATCGAAATTCATATGTATTTTTCCGACTATCATAGCCCCTACGGCCACAAAATAAAAAAATCTGTCTTTTTTATCCTTGCATCTTAATACGATTCTTTTGTTTTTCGGAAAAACAAGCTCCTTTTCAAGCTGTGAAGGCTTTACGGGCATTAACTCTCCGGGAATGAAAGTCGCTTTGACAATTTCCATATCAATAGGGGCATGAAAACGGTGATAATCGCTCGGTGAAAGGTAAAGATTTATAAAATAGCCTCCGTCTATTTTCGTTTCATACGGAATAAGCTCTTTTAATTCATATCTTTTGCCTTTAATCTGATAAACATAATTATCTTCGATATCGCCGTTTGCGATAATTTCGGAATCACTTGGACTTACCACTATGTCGTCGTCTTCGTAAAATTCTATAAATTTTTTATGTCTTATGAAAAGATCGTTCAGCGTTTCATATTCACAAGGATTTTCGGGTTCGAATTCTTCCATGTTTATCTTAAAAACCCTGACATACGTTTTATTTATAAAACACTGTAAAAATTTAGGAAATTTTGTAGTTGCAATTTTTACGACCAGCTTAGAGAGCAAACGGGAGGGGTTCATTTTAATTTTACTCCTTTTTGTCCTTTTTGAATTTTACCTATCATATAGGCATCGGAATTTGAAACGATATAACCGGCGTCTTTTTCATCCACGGCCAAAATCAGGCCTACACCCATATTAAACGTTCTGAACATTTCCGCTTCGTTTACATATTTTGCCATAAAGTCGAATACAGGAAGCGTTTTTATTTTCTCTTTGTAAACCACTGCCTCTAAATCATCGGGAAGCACCCTCGGAAGGTTTTCTACGATTCCTCCCCCCGTAATATGGGCAAGTGCGTTGATTTTGTCTTTGAATTTCTTAAATTCTTTTACATAAATTCTTGTAGGGGTAAGCAATATGTCGATAAGTTTTTTACCATCCATTTCATCGTCAAACTTCATAGAAAGTTTTTCAAAAAACAGTTTCCTGACTAAAGAATACCCGTTTGAATGGATGCCGCTGCTCGGAAATGCCAGCAGTACATCGCCTTCTTTTACTTTCGGATTAAGTTCGTCCTCTTCCGCAACACCTACGGCGAATCCCGCCAGGTCAAAATCATTTTCACCGTACATTCCGGGCATTTCAGCGGTTTCTCCCCCTATCAGGGCACATTCGGCCTGTTTACAGCCTTCGGCTATCCCTTTAACAGTCTGAGCGGCCGCTTCAACGTCAAGTTTTCCCGTAGCGTAATAATCCAGGAAAAAAAGCGGTTCTCCGAAATTGCAGATAAGATCGTTTACGCACATAGCCACCAGATCTATACCGACGGTATCGTATTTTTTCGCTTCTATCGCAAGCTTCAGTTTGGTCCCCACCCCGTCTGTGGCACTTAAAAGAACCGGTTTTTTGTAACCGGAAGGCATTCTGAAAGCTCCCGCAAAACTTCCTATTCCCCCGACCACATTCGGATTAAAGGTTTCTTTCACGTAAGGTTTTATTTTCTCAACCAAAGAATTGCCGGCGTCTATATCGACGCCGGATTCTTTGTAACTGATCTTGTCCATTATTTTTTCTCCTCTTTCTCTTTCTCTTTACATTCACAGTAACAGCTTCCGAAAAATCTGTTTAAAATCCATGTGCTCGGACAAAAGTCAAACACACCGTAAACAAACAGCATAATGGCCACAAACGCCAGTAATGCCAGCGCTATTGTTGAAAGCCCCTTTGCCAGCAATACAAGTATCACTATCATCATAAACGCCATTAAAAACCTCTGCATTCTTTCCGCGCATACGAATTTTTTACTTTTCATTTTTCTCCTTTAAAATATCAGTTTATTTACCTGTTCCATTTTTTTAGCGGCCAATTCTTTTGCCTTTCTTTTACCTTCATTAATTATATCCAAAATTTCATCATTCTTTAACGCCGTTTTTTTCTCACGGATAGGCGCCACAATTTTCTCGATGTTGGCAGCGCATCTTTTTTTACACTCCACACATCCTATACTTCCGGCTCTGCACGCCGATTCTATTTCTTTCACTTCATCCTGAGGCGAAAACGCTTTGTGATATTCAAAAACAATACATACTTCCGGATGTCCCGGATCCGTTTTTTTAATTCTTGCGGGATCCGTTTTTGCCTGACGTACCTTTTGCCATACATTTTCCGTCGTTTCTTCCAAATATATGGCGTTATTGTAGCTTTTAGACATTTTTCTGCCGTCAAGCCCCGGGAGACGGGGAACTTCAGTTAAAAGCTCTTTTGGTTCCGTAAAAACATTCTCGTTTTTAAAAAGATAATGAAACCTTCTTACAATTTCCCTCGCAATCTCAAGGTGCGGTTTTTGATCCTCTCCTATATGGACATAATCGGCGTCATATAAAATAATATCCGCCGTCTGTAAGACCGGATACGTCAAAAAACCGGCATTGTTTTTGTCTTTGTATTCCGCCTGCGCCATGGCGTCTTTGTATGTGGGATTTCTTTCAAGCCAGCTTACGGGAGTTATCATATTTAAAATTAAATAAAGCTCCGCATGTTCTTTAATGTCGCTTTGAATATAAAGCGTCGATTTTTCAGGATCTATTCCGCATGCAATCCATTCTTTTACCAAATCGATACTTAACTCTTTCAAATCAAGACCTTCGTCGTATTTAGTGGACAAAGCATGCCAGTCAGCAACGAAAAAAAACGTATCATACTTCTCCTGCAGTTCAAGCCAGTTTTTCAACACCCCTATATAATGGCCGAGATGCAGATTCCCCGTCGGCCTCATTCCGCTTACTACTCTCAAAACTTCGCTCCTATTTCTATAAATGCGCCTTTGTATTTTAAAAGCGTTTCATTGTTTCCGTCGACCCCGTAGGCTTCTTTGTATCTGTATCCCGCTTTTATGAAAGGGTTTACGGGTCCTGGAATATCGATTGTGTATTTAACGGCTCCCTGATAGTCGTAGTGATGATTGTCTCCCGCCTTCGCCCACTTGACATCTCCTATAAATGAAACACCGAATATTTTCATTGTTTCCACATGGGCGTAAAGATAAGGCAATATTACACTCCAGTCTTCGTCGATGTTTGTTTTGGTTCCGGTGGAGGTAACGGTACTTCCAACAAGAACTGCGTTGTCTCCGCTTATTTTAGTATTGCCCTGCCAGTAATCAAGACCGAATCCGGCTTCAATGTCCGCAACAACCGGCTTGAATTCGTAAAAAAACGTCAAATCGTAAGAATTTATAGTCTGAGACGTAACCACATTCGTTAAAGCCGTAGGAATGGAAACATCTCCGAAGATTTTTACATTTCCGGAAACATAGTTGCTTTTTCCGGAAGAATCATATTTTGTATACTGCAATTTTATATTGGGAATAATAGGTACGGGATGTATGAATTTAACCCATACATAAGGGTTTTTTTCATCGCTTAATCCGAAATTTCCCGTATTGTTATTGCCGTCTGTTTCCGCCGAAGCGTTATTGAAATAGTTAACCGTATTGTTAAGCTTTACATAACCGCTGATATCTTGCTGCTCATACCCGGCACCCGCACTAAGACTCAACAAATCCGCACTCGCCACACCTGCAAGTCCGGCGGTAATTAATGCTATACTAAGTAGTTTTTTCATTTTTCTCTCCTTTTTTTCTTGATACGAAAATGATAGGCGTTCCCGTAAAATCATCTTTTTTTCTTAAGAAGTTTACCAAATATCTTCTGTAAGAAAAATGCATTTTATCTCTGTTCATCACAAGCGCAATAGTAGGGGGCTTCGTTTTATACTGGGTTGCATAAAATATTTTAACCTCCTTACCCCCGATATCCGTAGGAATACGGTGTTTAAGCGTGGCTTCTTCTATCCATTTGTTAAGGGTTGACGTCGGGATTCTTTTTGAATAGTTTTTGTACACTTTAAGAATCGTGTCTTTAAGTTTGTCGATATTTCTGCCGGTTTTTGCACTTACGACCAAAAACGGAGCAAAATAGAGATATTTAAACCTGTAATATACTTCATCCCTGAATTTGTGAAACTCCTCCGAATTTTCGTCCCATTTGTTCGCGACGATTATTACGCCGTTTTTGTGTTTGTCAATCAGCCCGCCTATTTTTTCGTCAAGCTCAACCACACCTTCTTTGGCATCAATTACAAGTATCGCAATGTCGGCCTGTTCTAAAACCTTTTCGGTTCTCAAAAGCGCGTATTTTTCTATGTCTTTAATTTTGCTTCTTCTTCTGATTCCCGCGGTATCCACAAACGTGACGTTCCACCCCTTATGCCAGATACTCTCATCGATAGGATCTATCGTGGTTCCGTCAACATCGCTTACAATCGCCCTTTCTTCCCCCACAAGAGCATTAAGGAGCGAACTTTTACCGACATTCACACGCCCGACTATTGCCACTTTTATCTCTTTAAGCTCTTCAAGGTTTTCTTCATTTTCCTCTTCGGCGGTTAAAAGATCCTCAAGAGGAATCTCCTGCTCGAATTCACTAACTTCAAACGTTTTCGGCTTTTTGGGAACAAATTTTTTGATTCTTTCGATAAGTTTCCCCACACCCCTGTTATGGGCCACGGAAACAGGATAAATTTCATCTGCTCCTAATTCATAAAAATCATAAACCTTTTCCGTCATTTTGTCGTTGTCGATTTTATTGATAACCAAAATAATATACTTTCCGAGTTTTTGAAGGTTTCTGAAGTATCTGATTTCCTCTTCGTCCGGTATCGTTTTTCCGTCCGCCACATACAAAATCAAATCGGCGTCTTTCGCCACTTCAAGGGCTTTTTGCTTGACTTTGCTAAAAAGCTCGTCTCTTTCTTCAAGTCCGCCCGTATCCAAAAGCACTATTTCTTCCAAATCGTCATCAAGACTGACTTCCCTTTTTTTTATATCCCTTGTCGTTCCGGCTTTTTCACTGACAATGGCGTCACGTTCCCTGATGATTCTGTTAAAAAGGGAGCTTTTACCTACGTTCGGTTTTCCTAAAATTGCTACTTTTATCATTTCCGTCCTGTTTTTTTATTTATTATTTTACATTTTCCGTTAATGTTTTTCAATTTATATACTGTCTTTGTAACTTATTTTTTTCTGTAAAAGGTCTTTCATATGCACGTAATTGTTAAGTGCGTTTATATACGCCCTCGCGCTTGCAAGCATCGTATCTATACTAAGCCCGTGACCCATAACTGCAGGTTTGTTTTCATCGAAAATCACTTTTACCATCACTTTTGCCAATGCGTCCTTTCCTTTCGTAACCGCTTCAACCCTGTAATCCATAAGTTTGCCGTTTATTCCGCTTATTCTGTCTATTACTTTAAACACCGCATCTATAGTTCCTTCGCCTATTGCCGCATCCACATACACCTTGTCTTCAAATTTTATCTTAGCCGCGGCACTCGGCATTCCGTCACTGCAGTCGCTCAGCTGCAGGGAAATCAGTTCGTACGTTTTAGGTGTCGAATCCATCGTATCGTTCAAAATCGCTATAATGTCTTCATCATAAATTTCTTTTTTCTTGTCCGCAAGTTTTTTAAACTTCATAAACGCTTCGTTTAGCTCTTCTTCATTAAGATTAAACCCTAAAGCTTCCAATTTTTTTGAAAATGCGTGCCTTCCGCTGTGTTTGCCGAGGACTATGGTGTCTTTTACGTCAAGCCCTATCGTTGCGGCGCTCATAATTTCGTACGTCTCTTTATGTTTAAGCACACCGTCTTGATGGATGCCGCTTTCATGCGCAAAAGCGTTTTTACCCACGATCGCTTTATTAGGCTGCGGTTCGATTCCCGTAACACTTGCAACCAGCCTGCTTGTGGGGTAAATTTCTTTTGTGTTTATTCTCGTATCGATACCTTCGAACAAATCGCGCCTTACTTTAATGGCCATTACGATTTCTTCAAGAGCAGCGTTTCCGGCTCTTTCTCCAAGCCCGTTAATGGTACACTCAACCTGTCTCGCACCGTTAAGCACGCTGTAAAGCGAGTTTGCCGTTGCAAGTCCCAAGTCGTTGTGGCAGTGAACACTGAAAATTATATCCTTAGGAAAATATTCCGTAAGTTCTTTAATCATAGCCCCCATTTCTGTAGGAAACCTGTATCCTACGGTGTCGGGGATATTAATCGTTGTGGCACCCGCCTCTATTACAGCCGAAATAATCTCTTTTAAAAAGCTCATTTCGCTTCTTCCCGCGTCTTCACAGCTGAATTCCACGTCATCCACAAAATTTTTTGCGAGCAAAACCGCATCAACCGCCCTTTTAATCACCTCATCCGGACTCATTCTTAGCTTGTATTCCATATGAATGGGACTCGTGGCGATAAACGTGTGTATTCTTTTAAGCGGAGCGGGTTCAATAGCTTCAGCCGCTTTTTTTATATCGTTATCCACGGCTCTTGCAAGAGAACATACCGTGCTTTTGCTCACCTCTTTGGCAATATTGTGAATCGCTTCGAAATCTCCCGGACTTGCGGCTGCAAAACCGGCCTCGATAATATCCACGTTTAATTTTTCAAGCTGACGCGCAACTTTTATCTTCTCCTCAATCGTCATAGATGCGCCGGGACTTTGTTCCCCGTCTCTAAGGGTCGTATCAAATATTTTTACCATTTCCATTATGATATCCTTTAAAAATAATATGAAATTATACCAACTTGTACAATGACATATTTTACATCAAATTTAATCTTTTGTCAACGGAAAAAAATTATCGTTTAGATTTAATGGCCTTCATATACCCTTTTACTCCCCTGAAAACACCGTAAAAAGCATATATAGTTAAAATAGTGGCAATGGCTTCTATAGGATAAAGGTATATAAAAGAAGCCAGCACGATTATGCCTATTAAAACTTTTAGCGCTATGTTTTTATTCAAATCGAGTTTTTTAAAACTCAGATACCTGAAATTACTAACCATTAAAAATCCTAAAAACAGCGCCCCCGTTAAAATCAGAAGGTCAAAACCGCTGTTATAGCTTACATCAAGCATAACCCAGCTTCCGAGCACCACCGCAGCCGTGGGAATAGGAAGGCCTATAAAATATCTCGGGTCATTTTCATTCGTAGTTACGTTAAACCTTGCCAGCCTGATAGCCCCGAAGACCACATAAAGTCCGCTCACAAGCGCCCCGAACCTTCCGTAATGCTCCCCTATAGAAAAAAACAGAAGCATAGAGGGCGCCACCCCGAAAGCGACGATATCGGCCAACGAATCGAACTCCACACCGAATTTGCTGGTGGTGTTCGTGATTCTTGCCACCCTTCCGTCAAGACCGTCGGCAATCAGGGAAAAAACTATATAAATATAAGCTTTTTCAAATTTTCCCTGTGAAGAGGCAATAATACTCATAACCCCGAAAAACACGCTTAAAGCCGTAAAAAAATTCGGTATCAAATATGCAAATTTAATTTTCATTAACAAATCCTATCAGAGTTTCACCCGCTTTTACTTTCTGAAATTCCGTCACTTTTATTTTTGCGCTTTTAGGCACGTACAAATCAACCCGGCTTCCGAACATAATCATTCCGTACCTCTGTGCGAGTTTCACTTTTCCGAACAGACCGAAATCCACTATCCTTCTTGTAACAAACCCGGCTATCTGATTGACCACAACTCTTGAACCGTTTGAAAAAAGCACCCTGTGCTGTTCGTTCAGTTCGCTCGCCTTATCGGAGTTTAACGACAAAAAAAGTCCGTGTATATATTCTTTTGCCGTTATTTCGCCCTCAATAGGGCTTCTTTGAACATGAACGTCAAAAACCGAAAGCCTGATTGAAATTTTCACCATCTCCTCACCCGTAAGCGGTGCAACCGTTTCCGTTATTTCTACAATTTCGCCGTCGCTCGGTGAAATAACGGCTCCTTTGCTTTCGTCTTCGGGAATTCTTTCCGGATTTCTGAAAAAATATACGAAAAATGCAAATATTATGAAAAAAAGTATTTGAAAAAACACGCCGAAATGAAAAATCAAAGACAATAAAAAAAGTCCCCCGCTTGCAAAAATAAACGGGTAACCTTCTTTAAGAATTATTTCCGTTTTCATGGTTACCCCCGTCTTTTTCAGGATTTTCAAACTCCCTAATAAGCTCCCTCACCCTTTCACCTTCGATAACCTCTTTCTCATAAAGCTCCACAACCATCTTTTCTATTACGGGAGCATATTTTTTAAGTTCGTTTTTAACGTGTTTATATCTCTCTTCAAGGGTCTGTTTTATAAACCGGTCGACTTCTTCTTGCATCTTTTCGGAATAATCCCTGTTTTGTGCGAACCCCCCTCCTAAAAACTTGTTAGACTGCTTTTCAAGAACCATAAGGCCCGCCACTTCCGTCATACCGTAAATCATTACCATAGATTTGATAATATCCGTCGCCCTTTCAAGGTCGTTGCCCGCACCCGTAGATATTTCGCCGATAAACACCTCCTCGGCCGCACGTCCGCCTAAAAGCGTGTCCACTTCGGCTATAAGCTCGCTTTTTTGCATCAAATACTTGTCTTCCTCGGGAAGGTTAAGAGTGTAACCGAGTGCGGCAAGACCCCTCGGGACAATCGATACTTTTTTAACTTTTCTCGCTTCGGGCGTTATTTCTGCTATTACGGCGTGCCCGCTTTCATGATAAGCCACTATTTTTTTGTCTTTTTCGTTTAAACGCCTGCTTTTCTTCTCAAGTCCGGCTATCTGTCTTTCAACCGCTTCGACAAACTCTTCCTGGTTGACTTCTTTTTTCCCTTTTCTTCCCGCAAGAAGCGCGGCTTCATTTACAATATTAGCCAAATCCGCGCCGGCAAGCCCGGCCGTCATTTTGGCAATCTCTTTTAAATCCACGTCTTTGCCGGCTTTTATTTTTTTAATATGAACCTGTAAAATCTGCACCCTTCCTTCAAAGTCAGGCTTGTCGACCAAAACCTGCCTGTCGAATCTTCCGGGTCTTAGCAGGGCCGGGTCCAACACTTCCGGTCTGTTGGTGGCCGCAAGGACTATTACGGGCTCGTTGGAATCAAAACCGTCCATTTCCGCAAGCAGCTGGTTTAAAGTCTGCTCCCTTTCGTCATTGCCCCCCATCATACCGCCTGCCGCCCTGCTTTTACCTATTGCGTCTATTTCATCTATAAAAATGATACTCGGAGCCTCTTTTTTGGCCTGGTTGAAAAGATCCCTGACCCTTGCGGCACCTACACCCACAAACATTTCTATAAAACTGCTTCCGCTTACCGCAAAAAAAGGAACGTCCGCCTCCCCGGCCACAGCTTTCGCAAGGAGCGTTTTACCAGTTCCGGGAGGGCCCACAAGCAAAACGCCTTTAGGGATTTTGGCACCTAAGTCTATATATCTTTCCGGGTTTTTCAAAAAGTCCACAATTTCCACAACTTCCTCTTTTGCCTCGTCATTACCCGCCACATCGGAAAATTTCACATTAGGTTTTTCACTTTTTATAAGTCCCTTAGCGCTACCGACCCCAAGCACTCCCCCCATGCCTTTTTGCATACGGCTTGCAAGAAACATCCATATGGCAAAAAATATAAATATAGGGATAATCCATCCGAATATAAGGTCGTTTAGCCAGTTGCTGTCGTTCATAGCGCCGTAGGGTATGTTGTTTTTATCCAAAATCGGTATAAGCGTCGTATCCCCGGGCACTTTTTGCACCGTAACGATACCACCGTCTTTAAGTTTCGCTTTTAAGGTGTTTTTTCCTATCGCCACATATTCGAGTTTTTTTTCTTCAGCCAGTTTTTTTATATCCGAATATGTCAAATGCATAACCGGCTGGTTTCCGTTTACAATCGCGCTCACTTCCCCCGTCGCACTCGGTGCGATACTTCTGAAAATCACTATAATCACCAGCGCGAATATAATAAACAGTATCAGGGGGTTTTTATTAAAAAAATTATTGTCGTTATTATTCTGTCCGTTTGCCATCTACTTCCTTTTAAGTATTAATGTAACCCATTCGTTCTCGGGTATCTCTTCTATAAGTTCAAACTCTTCGTATTTTTTAAGCACTCGGTTTTTGTATTTGTCTATTATACCCGAAAGTATTAAATAACCGTTAACCCTCTTTTTCAAATCGAAGGCTATAAACATTAAAACGTCGGCAATGATGTTTGCAACGACAATATCATACTTTTTATCAGCGTCTTTTACGCTGCCAAGCCAGATATTTTCGTAAGCCGCATCGTTAAGTTCGAAGTTTTCCTTCGCATTTTTTACCGCAAGGGGATCCGTGTCACACGCGTCAACCTTAGCACCGAGCTTATTCGCCGCAATACCGAGTATTCCGCTTCCGCATCCGACATCCAGTAAAAAATCGCCTTTTTTTACATATTTTTTAAGGGCTTTTACACAGCTTCTCGTGGTTTCATGATGTCCGCTTCCGAAAGCCAAAGCCGGATCGATTAATATGTTCGTTTTGCCTTCTTTGGGTTCATACCAGCTCGGATGTATGTAAAATTCGTCGATTTCTACCGGTTTTACCGATTCCTGATATGTTTTAATCCAGTCTTTATTCGATTTTTTTTCTATAGAAGTTTCTATTTTAATTTCGGTGTTAAAAATCTCCTCCAAGGCGGTTACATAATTTTTCAGCTCTTCCACAAGGGGTTCAAAACCGTCCTCGCTTCTTAATATAAGAGTATTCCCCTTTTCTTCTATGCCGTTGTAAAAACGCTCCATTAAAAAATTTTCTATTTCGTCTTTAAAGGAATCGGTTTTTACTCTTAACTCGAAATAACTGCTTTTCATTTGCTTCCCAAAACCGTTTCAAGCTTCTCTTTTAACACCTGAGGGGTGAAAGGTTTTACGATATAGTTGTTAACCCCCGCTTTAAGTGCAATAATAACCTCTTTTTTACCTCCCTCGGTCGTAACCATTATAATAGGAATCTTAGGATCAACCTCCCTTATTTTTTTTACAAGTTCCAAACCGTTCATATTGGGCATATTCCAGTCCGTAATAATCGCATCTATTTCATTTTTATGCGTGTTGTAAACCTCCCACGCCTCCACTCCGTCGGCAGCCTGAAGAGTTTCTTTAAAACCGAGCCTGGAAAGGGTGTTGACTATTATTCTTCTCATTGTGGATGAATCGTCCACTACCAGTATTTTTCCCATGAATACTCCTTTAAAATTTTTTCAAGGTCTATTTTCCCCTCGTAAAACGCCTTACCTATAATCACACCGTAAATTCCGTTTTCCTTTACCTTTTTAATATCTTCCTCGCCGGCAACGCCTCCGCTTGCTATGACAGGTTTTTGCGATCTGTTTTGTATATCGAGTATAAAATCTATATTCAACCCGCTAAGCGTTCCGTCTTTTGATATGTCCGTTGCAATTATACACTCAATTTTAGAGTTTTTATAAACCGCCGCAAGTTCGCCCGCTTCTATTTCACCGCTTTTTCCCCATCCGTCGGTGGCGACCATTCCGTTTTTTGCATCGATGCCGACGGCTATAGGATAATTATCGGCAAGTTCAATGACTTTTTGAGGGTTTTTAGCGGCGACACTTCCTAAAATAAGTCTGTCGATTCCCAAATCCAGATACCTTTTTACGGTATCCTCATCCCTTATTCCGCCCCCGAGCTGAATTTTAAGATTTGTGTTTTTTCTTATTTTTTCTATCTGCTTTATATTTTTAGGCTCACCCGCAAACGCGCCGTTAAGATCAACTATATGAAGCCACTCGGCTCCCATTTCCTCAAACTTCAACGCAAGCTCGTAAGGCTCGCTGCTGTACACTTTCGCACTTTCCATCATTCCCTTGGTAAGTCTTACCGCCTGACCGTCTTTTAAATCTATCGCCGGAAAAATTATCATTTAATCTCCTTGTTATAAACTGTAAAATTTATTTTTTAATTTATCAAAAAACACACATTCAAGATTATAAGGTGGGTTTTTTATTTCAAAAAGTTTTTTTAATATATTTTTTTCTGTATATTTTTCCAATTTTTGTTTACCTAAGCATACCAAAAAATCACTATAACAGCTTTTTAACTCTTCTTTTACACATTTTAAAAGAAGTGTTTCCAAATTGCCTTTTTTTATTTCCGGGTCACAATTAATAAAATAATCAGCAGAAACATTTAACACAGAAATCAGTTTTTCAATTTCATTTTTGGTTAATTCAAAATCTTCATCTGCATCCAAAACAAAAAACAGTTTCTCTGTCTTTTGAATTATAGCCTCGTATTTTTCCTTTTTTAAAAGTTCACCTTTTCCTCCCATCTGATAAAAAACGACTGTTCTGCCTTTCATATCAATATATTCATTCTTTTTAGCTTCAACTTCATTCAACCCTAAAATACGTACCAAATGATTTTTCTCCTGTGAACCTTTAAGTGCAGACTCTATAATAACTGCTATCATCCCCTAACCTCAAAGCTATTATCAAGTTCCAATTTTAATGTCATCTTGTTAAATAACATATAATCAACTTTTTTATTTTTTTCAAACAATTCAACTAAACAAAGTTCATCGAAATCAACTTTATCACATACCCTAACACATGATTCAATAATTTCCTTTGAATGCGTTGTTATAAACACTTGAACATCAAATTTATTACTAAGATAAATTATATTTTCCCACATTAAATCATAGTTTTTATACCAAATTCCATTTTCAAGCTCATCAATAAACACATATCCTTTTTTCTTAACTTTATAAAAAGCAAGCATAAAAAATATAAATCTTTTTAATCCCTCTCCAAGCTCCGTTATAGGGATATACTCTTTT
This sequence comes from Nautilia sp., assembly GCF_053994455.1. Classification (NCBI taxonomy): domain Bacteria; kingdom Pseudomonadati; phylum Campylobacterota; class Epsilonproteobacteria; order Nautiliales; family Nautiliaceae; genus Nautilia; species Nautilia sp. Next base: position 23,969 of record NZ_JBMYAU010000134.1, read on the forward strand.
TTTCCTTTAATTTTAACAGCAGGTTCATTATGTATTATTTTAAACTTTTCAATATTGGGATCGAATTTTTTTATATTTGTATTTATAAAATCCTCATCTTCATTTGTTTGAACACGCCCATACCATTCTTTAAGTTTTATCACACTTCCTCCGCAATCAACAATAAAAACAGTGTTATCCAAATCTATTTCATCAAGTAAATTAGGGTCTATTAAATTTCTGTATATTTTTTTATTGCCATTTAAATCAACTTCAAATAGTTTATCAATTTCATCTTTTGCATTAATAAAATTAATTTCTGAAATATTACTTCTTATACTAAAAGAATTATATCTTTCACGGATTTTTTTAATAATTGAAACCTGTGGCATTTCAATATTACCATTTTGAAGATTTCTCAAAGGAATTTCGGGATCCCTTCTTCCTAAAATGTTAAAAAGGTTTAACAAAAAAGAGTTTGGTGAATTAAGCACTGCAAAAGAACAACTTTCCAATACAGATGTTTTACCTATATCATTCGGACCTGTAATAATATTTATTCTGTTTAAACCGTTTAAATGAAAATCTTTTAACCTTCTATAATGTTTGACTTGTATATATTTAAGCATTGTTTTTTACCTTAAAGCCTGATAAAATTTTCAAGTATTTTAAGTCCCGCGTTGTGGCTTTTTTCCGGATGAGGCTGAAACCCGTACACATTGTCTTTGTTAACCGCGCTTACAAACTCATACCCGTAAAGCGTTTTTCCTATTACGTATTTTTCATCACAGACAGTATGATACGAATGCACGAAATACAAATAAGGATCTTTCAGCCCTTCAAAAAGACTCTCTTTTTTTATAAACATCTTATTCCAGCCCATATGCGGAACCTTATGTCCGGCCATTCTGTTTTTGTCAAACCTCACAACTTTTCCGGGAATAATTTCCAAACCTTTGTGAGTGCCGAATTCTTCGCTGCTTTCAAAAAGAAGCTGCATACCGAGACACACCCCTATTACATATTTCCCGCTATTTACAAACTCCTTTATAGCCTCATTGAGCCCCGTCTGCTTCAAATGCTCCATTGCGTCCGCGAACGCCCCTACACCCGGAAAAACAAGTTTGTCGAAATTTTTAAGTCTATCGGCGTCATTTACGATTTCAGCCTCAGCTCCTATTTTTTTAAACGCGTTGCTTACGCTTGCAAGATTACCCATATTGTAATCAACTATTCCAATCTTCATTCTCAATTCTCCATTCTCAATTCTCAATTATTTAATGTCTTTCCCCACGCTTTTCATATAATATGCAAGACCGACCAATAAAAACGTTACGGCGGCAAGCAGCATGGCGGCGTACATAAGTTTCTGAGGGGCTATCATTGCAAATTTGAATACGAGCATAAGCCCTTCGATGGCGAGCGCTATAACGATACTTCCCAAAAATTTAATCATAGTTTTATGGATGGCGAAAGGATGATCCTCTTTTTCCCCTATCACTTCTTCGAAAAGAAGGGTTTTTACCAAATCAAAAAGCGCCAGGGAAAGTGTGATCAAAATCGTTGATTCGAACATTTTTTTTACGTCTATGTTTTGAAGGGTGTATGTAAAAAACATTTTTATACCGTCAAAAAACAAAAGCACGCATATCGCAAAAAGAGCGGCCGCAAATATGCCGTAAACCACCCTGTTAAAATTGTGCGCCCAGGTTTCCCCTTTTTCGTGGTGTACGAATTTTAAAATCTCCTCAAGGGGGAGATCTATAACCGCCACATACAGCAAATCGCCCTTGTCGTTAAAAACGGGCATAGCCGCGCTTACCACCATATCCCCTCCTATAAGGCTCGGATACGGATCGGTTAAAATACATTTTTTTTCCTTGACGGCTTTATAAAAATAGGTACGGTTCGCCTGGTTAAATTCAACATGAAAATCTTTGTACCTTTCCTTTACGGTAATCATTTTGCTTATCTGTTTCCCTCCCGCATCAAGTATGTAAGCGGCATTCGCACCCGGAAGTTCGTGAACTATTCTCTCAAGGCCTTCGTATACGACGTCTATGCTTATGTTCGGCAGCCTGTTAGGCAGGTTTCTTTGGAGAAGATAACAAAAATAAGCCCTCGCATCTTTTCTGATTTTTTGAAATTCTTGAATTTCCCTAATTAACATTTTCCCCTCCTATTATTTTTATAAGTTCCTCCGTACATAAACCCATTGCCGTGGATTCGTACCCTTTTACACTTTTTATGTATTTTCTGCAAAATCCTTCAACCATGCACGCCCCGGCTTTACCCCGCCATTCTCCGGAACTTAGGTAATTTTCCAAATCTTTCGAATCGAACGGGTAAAATTCGTAAACGGTTTCGTCAAGCCTCGAAAAAATCCTGCCGCCGTATCTGACCCACATGGAAGTCACTATTCTTATTTCCTTTCCGCTTTGTTTAAGTAAAATATATCTTGCGTCCTCTTTTGATTTCGCTTTTCTTAATATTTCCCTCCCGTCCGTCACAACGGTGTCGGCCGCAACGATATTTTCGTTTGAAAAACATTCCATACAGCTTTTGAATTTCCCCAAACTCGCTACCGTAACAAATTCGTACGGATCTTCGGCACACACGTTTTCTTCGTCAAACGGGCAGCTTTTTTGCACAAATTCAATACCCGCTTTTTTTAACAGTTTGGCCCTTGTGGGTGAAGAGCTGCAAAGTATCATAATAACCTTTTTATTGAAATTGTATCAAACTTTAAATATATATTTAAACACGTTCATTTCATTTTCATAATAGACCTGATATTTGATTGAATACTTATTGCAAATATTTTTAACTATATTAAGCCCGAGACCCAGCCCTCTTTTGTGTACCTGCTCCCTGTAGTTTTTTTCGAAAATTTTTTCGGGTTCATTAATAGGTTCCCCGTATGATCTGAATTTCAACACTATTTTATTGTACTCTTTTTTCAGTTCGATGTATATTTCCTCCTCGGAGGAATATTTAATGGCGTTGGAGATGTTGTTGTCCACAATCCTTTCAAATTCTATACGGTTGATAAAATACACTATCTCTTTTTGTATATCCTTAATAAGAACTTTATCGTTCACCTTGGCAATCGTATTGAAAAAATTAATTCTTTCTTCTAAAACTTCGGAAATATTGATATGGGCCGGTTTATACGTAATGGCGGTATTGTTGGAAGAGAGATATGCCAAATCCTCATACGAATTTGTAAGCATGGCAACCGCGGCGTCTATCTCCTCTATGATTTCGTGCACGTTTTTGTCTTTTACCTCCAATTTAAGCATATCCATATTCAGCATAATCACATTAAGTGGCGTTCTGATCTGATGTATGGTATCAAGTATAAAACGCCTGTTCAGTTCCAAAAGGTTTTTGTTTTTGTCTATTTCCTTGTTAAGTTTGGAATGCAAAGCGTTATAACTCTCTTTAAGCTCGTCAATCTCCTTTATAAACGTATTGCATTCCAGACATGTTTTATTCTCTTTCATATAAGATACGAGCTTGATAATCGTATAAGACGCCCTGTAAATAATTACGATGTATAAAAACAGAAAAATCAGAATTAAAAGAGAAAAGGTAATAATAAGGTTGTTTAAGAGTTTATGCAAATCCTCTTTTAAATTTTTAATATCGTAAACCGTTTTTATAATAACCCGGTTGCTGTTTTGATCAAAAACCGAATTTATAAGCATATAAACGGTAAGTTCGCCTTTGTCAAAATCGAGTTTTTTCAAAATGTTGTTGTTGTTTTTAAAAATATTAACAACTTTCTTAAAAAGATGCTCGTTCGAAAACACACTTAAATTATTTTCAGCCGTTTTTTCACAGCTTGCAATTTCATTTAATATTTTCAGAGAATTTTTATAAAGTTTCGGAAGCGATTCTTTTTTATGATATCTTTTTTTCAAATCTATTTGGAAAATCATATATCTGTTTAAAAAAAATATTTCCATATCTTTAACGGAAGATTTTACAAAACAGTAAATTTTTTTCAAATCTCCGTAAATATCCACCACATAAGCAAGCTGGAGCAGATATTTTTTGTCGGGGGAACGGATTAAATAATATTTCTTAAGATTCATCGACGCAACGTCTAAAAAGATATTGGAAACGTCTATTTTCCTGCTGCCGCTGAAAACTTTGTCAAGCACTTTTTTAAAAGCGGGAAATTTTCCCAAATCGTAACCTACGTCCGGTTTATAGGTGGCCTTTACTATTTTGTAATTTCTGTCGATTAAAAAAATTTCATAATGGCCCGTTTTTACGCCGGAATTAAGTATTTTGGCTATGTTTTGAAGATCAAACCTGTTTTTTTCGTATAAAAAGGAGAGAAGATAAAGTTTTTGCATATCGGTCTCTTCGTGACTTTTAAAAATATACAAAGCCTTGTCGAAAATATTTTTATACTTCTCTTTTATCTGCAAAGAGCCCAAAGCGTATTTGTTTATATAACTTTTAATAAGAATTTCCCTGGAGTTTTTATACTGTATATATAAAAACAGAAACGTTACCGAAATGACTATTAAAAAAAAAATAAAAATAACTTTGTTAAGCGTTATTTTATTTTTTATCAAACCTGTATCCTATCCCGACTACGGAAGTTATATAATCCCCCGGCAGTTTGTTTTTAAGTTCGCTTACCAGCTGTCTTAAAGGATATTCTTTTCTTTCTTCGTTTTCCCACACGAAACTCACAAGTTCCTCTTTAGAGACGGTTTTGCCTATGTTTTTAAGTAAAATAGCCAAAAGTCTTTTTTCTTTTTTCCTGAGATTCGCCAAAATTCCGTCAATATACAAATCAAAGGTGTCGAAATAAAACTCCATATTCTCTATCGTTATTTTAAAATCGACCGTACCGCCTTTGAGACGCGTTTCCTTTTTTACTTTCAACCAGTGGTTTATTCTAAGAAGAAGTTCCTCGCTGTGAAAAGGTTTTTTTATATATTCGTCACATCCGTCATAATTTTCACCATAGGCTTTTTCCATATCTTCAATTTCGGCGGAGGCCGTAATCATTATTATTATAGCGTCGGGATTTTTATGGCGTATAAGTTTGATAAGTTTCAGTCCGTCTATTTTAGGCAGGTTTATATCAAGAAGATAAACGTCATACTCGTTGATAAGTATATCGTTAAAAGCGTCCTCCCCGTCTTCTATATGGTTGACATCGTAACCTTTGGCTTCAAGTGTTTTTTTAAGCACCCTGCCTAACTGTTTGTCATCTTCAACTAATAAAACTTTCATCCTCTCATCCTTTGTTAAAGCGTAAAACTAAAAGCACAAAGCTTAAAGCAGAATACAGAATATATGTAATATTGTTTTTTAATTTTTGACTTAGAACTCGGAACTTTTCTATTCTTCATTTTCAATTCTAAATTCCAAACTCATCCCTAGCTTTTTGAATCATTTCATCTATTTTATTAACATCTTTACCTCCGCCTTGGGCGAAATCCGGTTTTCCTCCTCCTTTTCCACCCACTATTGGGGCGTAGTTTTTAATCAGATCCCCGGCTTTAACACC
>NZ_JBMYAU010000135.1:0-3248 GCF_053994455.1 Nautilia sp.
TCAAAACTTGCCGGAAGCAGATACAACTGTACGTTATGTCACGCACCTCAAGCACAGGTTGACCCTGTAATCGAAAACAAATTCGAATCATTAAAAAAATAATGGACAGACGCTCTTTTTTCAGGAGAGTTAAAAACTCTCCTTTCAAATCTTTTGTTTATCCTCCTTATTACGACAAAAAAGAAGATTTTATAAAATGCAGCAATTGCGAAAGCAAAGATTGTTTGAATGCATGCAATGAAAAAATTATTAAAATCCAAAATGAAAAACCAGTGCTTGATTTCAGCAATTCCGGCTGTACGTTTTGCGATGAGTGTGCAACGGTCTGTAAAAGCGGAGTTTTATCGCTGCCTTATAAAAAAAATAAAATTAACGCCGAAATGATTATCAATCCTCAAAAATGCATTGCATGGAATCAAACAATCTGTTTTTTATGCCAGGAAGTATGTGAAGAATTCGCAATAATATACAGAGGAATGTTAAACCCTGTAATAGATACAGAAAAATGCACGGGCTGCGGGTTTTGTATAAGCGTATGTCCAACAGACGCCATAGAAATTAAAATTTTATAGGAGACGGAATGAAAAAAATAATAATTTTATTAATCTGCATATACGCTTTTGCTTTGATGCCTGTTAAAAAAATAACATACAACGGATATATTTCTAAAATAACATATAATAAAACTTATCTTATAGCCGGACTTGAAAACGGAACAATCGTAATCAAAAAATTTGACACACTGAAAAATATAGAAAAAATATCCCTTCCCAAAATTCACGATTTTATGGGTGATCTTATTTCAATGCCGATATATTCCCTTGATATCGCACCCGATAACAAACACCTGATGATTTTAGCCGAAGGTGAAGATGCAAAAAGAGAACTTTTTATTTACGATTTGGATACCAAAAAATTAAAACATATTTTCACTACAAAAGAAACCCTTATGAAAGGAACTTTTATAGGAAACGATAAAATTTTTTTTGCATTACTAAGCGACGAGGCACTGCTTTATGATCTTAAAAACAAAAAAAACATTTACAGAACTCAAATAGGCAATTATGTATTTTCAACATATGCTATAAATAAAGACAAAACATTGTCCGTCTTCGGTGATGAAAGCGGTGCGTTAAAAATTGTGGATATAAAAACAGGCAAAAAAATTAAAGAACTCAAGGGATTCAACAAAGACAAAACATTAAGCTGTGATATAGAAAAAAACCTTGCAATTAACGGAAGCAGTGATATGAGAGTCGCCGTTTATAATATAAAAAACGGTTATTCGAAATTAACGTTAAAAGTCAAATTTCTGCCTTACGGTGCAACCATAAGTCCTGATTTATCAAAATTTGCAGTCCAGTATAATGAAAAAAACGATATTGCCATTTATTCGATGTATAATAAACTTTTAAATGTTTTAAAAGGACATACGATGGCATTAAACGGAATTAAATTCTTAGACGCTAAAACCATAATAAGTTTCTCGCCTGCTGAAATACTGATATGGAAATTAAAATAAAAGGAGTTACATGAATATTTCAAGTATAATAGTAAGAACCAAACCCGAAAATTATGATGCCGTCTGGCTGAATCTGCAGGAATGTGATTTTTGCGACGTACATTTCGGAGAAAAAGAAAAAGGTGTGATAATAATCACAATAGAAGGCGAAACGGTTGAAGAAGAAATAGAAAAACTCAACAAAATAGAATCCATGCCTATGATAATAAGTGCGGATATGCATATGAGTTACTGTGAAGAGGAATTAGACAAGCTAAGAGAAAACATTGATATAAACTCGACGGTTAAAGAGTTAAATACGGAAAAAAAAGCGGAAGAAATCACTTATTTCGGAAGTTTAAAAAAGAAGTACTGAAAAAGTACTTCTTTTTATTGTTTTTGTGTCAGACACTTATTAAATTTTTAAAAATTTTTATTTTTTTTTAATGTTGGCACTTTTGAGACACTTTTTTTAATTAAAATACTAAAGAGAAAAAAATCCTCAAGGAGCTAAAATGAAAAAAGCAATGACAGCGGGATTAAGCGTTGCGGCTATTGCAAGCTTTGCATTTGCGGCAAACAGCTTAGATTCAAACCCGAACTATAAAGAGCTTAAAAAATTCAAACCTCAGGGTGTTACAAACGATCAATGTTTAATGTGTCATAAAGCACAAGACCCTGGAATTGTAGCCGACTGGCAACATTCTAAACACGCAAAAGTTGGTGTAGGATGTGTGGAATGTCACGTTGTACCTAAAAACTATCCGACAGCCTTCAAAGCTCACCCGATGCAGGGAAGCAACTGGACTGTACAAATCGCCGTATCTTCAGTAACATGTGCTAAATGTCACGCAAAAGAAGTTACTGAATATATGAATTCAGGTCACGCAAGAGGTGCTGCACAATGGCTTGCAACTCCTAAAAATAAACACGGTTACCTTATGACAAAACTTTCTTATCATTATGAAAGTTTAAAAGGTCCTAACAAAACTTATATGGTTGACGGCGCAAAAATGCAAAAAGGAATCAGAAACGACGGTCCTGTATTCCAAGCTAACGCTAAAAATCCAAGAACAGCAGACTTAAACGTTGCAAACATCTGTATTCAATGTCACGGTGCTACAATTAAACTTGATTCTCAAGGAAGACCTGACGCTACTACTTGGCCAAATGACGGTATCGCTGCATTATATCCTGACGGTGGTGTATCAAACTGTCTATCTTGTCACAGCAGACACAAATTCAATGCAGCTGAAGCAAGACAACCTGGTGCATGTACAAACTGTCACTTAGGGCCTGACCATCCGATGAAAGAAGTATTTGAATCTTCAGTTCACGGTCACATCTTTGAAACTAATGAAGAAGATTACAAATTCGATACTGGTGAGCAAACTCCTGGTAAAACATTAAGAGCTGCTACATGTTTTACTTGTCACCAAGCAGCATTTAATGGATTAAAATCAACTCACAACGTATCACTTAGACTTAAATGGAACCTATGGGCACCGGGAAGCTTCTTAAGAACTGGTGGTTATGAAACTGCCGGATGGACTTTCTGGAAAGGTGCAGGAAAAGTTAATTCTAACACTGTAATTAGAGGAAACGCTAAAGCTGGTAATCCACAAGGTCCAGAAGCTGCAAGAGCAGAAATGAAAAAAGTTTGTATGGTATGTCACGAAGCTACATTTACAAACAACTACTTCCAAAGAGTAGATGCGGCTGTAACAATTTACAATCAATACAAAGC
>NZ_JBMYAU010000136.1:0-31230 GCF_053994455.1 Nautilia sp.
TTCACCACTTTCACATTTTCACCACTTTCACCACTTTCACATTTTCACCACTTTCACATTTTCACCACTTTCACATTTTCACCACTTTCACATTTTCACCACTTTCACATTTTCACCACTTTCACTATTTGTAAGTTTTGGTGAAAATGTTAGATTTGTTTTGTTTTTTTGGTATTATGCATTAAAATTAAATAAACGTTTGATTATCTTTTTGATTTTTTATTGTATTTTTTAAAAAATATCATTTTTTCAAATACGGCTTGCTTAGTGATTCTAAATTTCGATTGATATGCTTTTGATATTTTTCATAGGACACAATTGAATGCTCATTTATTACTTTGGGTAACTTATAATCAATTTTTATGTGTATAAATTTGTATAATTGATAAATTTTTCTTATAATATTTACACAGGATTTAGGGTTTAGAATTTAGGGTTTAGTGTTGAGGATTTAGAAATATATATATAAAACATCTAAAACCTAAATCCTAAAACCTACAAGCGAAGCGATCTAAATCCTCAATCCTATTTAATAAAAGGAGTATAATAATGACAACGGTTTTACTATTTGCTTCGGGATTGCTTTTAGGAGTGATACTTTTGTATTTACTCGGTATTGCGGTTGCGCCGTTTAATCCGGGAGATGTGAAAAATGATCATTTCGAATGCGGACTTCCGCCTAGTAGCGAAGTGCCTATGAAAGCGAATTTCGGATATTTTATATTTGCTATTGCGTTTATCGTATTTGATATGGCGGGGTTGTTTTTTAGTTTGTTTGTTTTTACCAATTCTTCGGAAGCGTTAAATTGGGCTATGGCGTTTGGGATATTATTGTTTGTTAGTTTATCGATTAGTATGAAGGAGTATAGAAATGCTAAAAGTGCTTGATTTTTTTAATTACGCAAGGAGCAAGTCTCCATGGATTGTCCATTTTTGTAGCGGGTGCTGCTCTTTGGAAATGCTTGCGGCCATGGGGCCGAGATACGACTGGGAAAGGTACGGGTATATAATGACTCCGACCCCCAGACAGGCTGATATTATGTTTATAACCGGCCTTGTAAGCAAAAAAATACTTCCGGCTTTGCTAAGAACGTATGAACAGATGCCGGAGCCTCGATATGTTGTGGCCATAGGGGCGTGTGCTTACGACGGCGGACCTTATAACGATTCCGTTTCCGTTATTAAAAATATGACCGAAATTCTTCCGGCCGACGTTTTCGTAGCCGGATGTCCTCCAAGACCCGAAGCCATTATCGCGGGACTCGAAGAACTTAAAGAAAAGATAAAAAGAGGGGAGCCGAGCGCTTCAAGCCAGGGCGGCCTCTGGAAACAAATGAAATTTTAAAGGGCTCTAAATGGAGAATATAAAAAACGTATTGAATAAATTCGGAATGGAGTATGTAGAAGATTACAAATCTTCATGGATAAAAGCCAAGCTTAAAGACAAAAACGACTTGTTAAAAGTCGTAGAAGCGTTAAAAAACGAGGGTGTCAGAACCTGCTCGACGGTTTCTCCGACGGATTTTATAGATGAAAACAGAATCGAAGTCAATTATTTTCTTGAAGATCTTTTCAATAAAGTAAACGTATGGTTAAAGGTGGATATCGAAAGGGAGCTTGAAAAATGCGAAATCGATTCCATAACGCCTTTAATGCCGAGTGCAAACTGGCATGAACTCGAAGCCTATTCGACATTCGGCGTCAAGTTCAAAGGTCATCCTAACCTAAGATATTTTTTAATAAGCCGCGATTATTACGGCAAATTTCCTTTCAGAAAGGATTTCGACTGGAAAGAACATGAAAAAAACCTGATACAAAACATCAGCGATATCACTGAAGAGTATTTTGACGAATACGAGGATTACGAAGAAAATGTCGGACACGAGGGGAGCAGAACGGTTCTGAACTGGGGACCGACACACCCCGCAAGCGGACCTATAAGGATTAGGGTTTATACGAACGGCGAAAACGTTGAAAGAATCGAGCCCGACATCGGATATGTATGGAGGGCGCTTGAGCATTTGGCGGAAAGAAAGGATTTTATAGGAACGATTGTGGCGGTTGAGAGAATATGCTTTATGGACAACCCTAACCCTATGATCTGTTATTCTCAGGCTGTTGAAGAAATTGCGGGCAAAGAAATTACGGAATTTGCAAAATATATGAGGGTTGTTTTAGGGGAAACTGGAAGAATCGCTTCTCACCTGATATCGCTCGGAGGGTTTTTCGGAACGATGGGACTTCATACGTTTATGATGTGGTGTCTTGATATCAGGGAGTATTTTCTTGACGTTTTAGAAGATTATTCGGGTGCGAGGATTGCGACCGCATGTGTGGAGCCCGGAGGGGTGAGATATCCTCTTAACGATTATAAAGCGTGGTTTGAAGGAATTAATAAGGCCATTAAAAAATTCGAAGACACCAAAGAAGACATTACTGACATATTTATGAAAAACCCTTTGATGAACACAAGGGCGAAAGGAAACGGTGTGTTTACGGTTGAAGATGTCGCCGAATATTACCTTGCCGGTCCTATAGCGAGGGCGAGCGGCGCTAAAATAGATGTGAGAATAGACGAACCGTACGCTGCTTACGACAAACTCGAAATGGATTACGTGACGTGTGAAAACGGGGATGCGAGGGACAGGCTTTATATTATATTCAAAGAACTCGAACAGGCTATGGATTTGATAAAACAGGCTATGGCTAAAATAGAAGAAGGTGTTGAATCCGGAGAGATGGATCCTAAAAAAGACCATTTGGTAAGAATGCCTAAAAGACTTCCTAAAGGGGAGGCCGTAAGCAGAATAGAATGGGCAAGAGGAGAAATACTTATGCATTTGGTTACGGGCGAAAAGGCCACGAGCCCTTACAGGCTGAAAATCAAGGCTCCGAGCGTAAACCATACGATGATGCTTGACAAATTATTAAAAGGTAAAACCCTTTCGGATATACCGCTTCTTTACGGAAGCATGCATATCTGTCAGGGCGACCTGGATAGATAAGGAGAGAAAATGAGTGTTGGTGCAATGTTATTTTATATTTTGGTTTTTCCGGGTCTTTTGTTTCTGCTTGCCTGGACGTTTTTCGTGTTTTACTTCGCAAGGAAAACGTTGGCTTATATCCATAAAAGGGTGGGTCCTCATTTTAACGGCCCGGCCGGTAGTCTGCAGACGGTTTACGATGTTTTCAAACTTCTTACGAAAGAGTCCATAACACCTAAAAGCGCGGATCCATACCTTTTTAACATCATTCCTATAATTACCCCCCTTGTGGCGGCTTTGCCGGTTATACTGATTCCTTGGACGCCGCTTATAAACGGAGGGCACGGGATTTTAGACACACAGTACGGTGTTCTCGGCCTTGTGGTTTTAATAGGGGTGGAGCCGTTTTTACTCTTTTTAACCGGTTTCGGCTCTAATAATAAATATTCTTTCCTCGGGGGTATGAGAATACTTGCGCAGATGCTTTCTATGGAGGCGCCGTTTTTCTTGGCGGCACTTGCGCCGGCGCTGCTGTTCGGAACGATGAACCTTTATGAAATTCAGTCTCAAAACACGTGGCTGACCACACTGATTTTATTGCCTGGTGCGGTGATATTCATTATTGCAATGCTTGGTATTTTGGAGCAGCCGCCGTTTCATATTCCCGACGCGGAACAGGAAATCGTTTACGGTTTTTACACCGAGTATGCCGGTACTAACTATGTGCTTTTAAAATTTGCCGAGTTTACGGAAATGCTTGTTGTTTCGGCCGCTGCGGTGGTACTGTTTTTCGGAGGATACAGGGGGCTGTTTTTCGACAGTTTCTGGTGGCTGTTTTTAAAAATAGCGCTTTTGGCCGTGGTAATGGTTGCGATCAGGGCGAGTAACCCGAGGCTAAGGCTGGATCAGATGCTTAAATTCTGCTGGAGCTGGCTGACGCCTCTTGCTATTTTAAACCTTGTATGGATAATTTTTGCAAAAATATATATTTTAGGAGTTTAAGATGTTTTTTAATATTGTAGAAAAAGTGGTAAGGGTTACCAAAGCGTTTACGGCCCCGAGAATAGCAACTAAGGACGTAACACATGAAACAATGCACCATTCTCCTGTATTCAGGGGAAAGCACGAAATAAGATACGATATATGCACAGGGTGTGAGGCGTGTGCGAAAATCTGTCCGGTCGATGCTATAGTAATGGAGCCTCTTCCCATAAAAAGGCCTAAGGCGCTGCCCGAAGTCAATCTCGGTATCTGTATTTTCTGCGGCCTGTGCGAGGATGTATGCCCTACCAAACCGGAAAAGGCGATTAAACTCAGCGGCGGAACGTTTGAAATGATTACCGACGGAACCGACGAAAACATAAAAAATTACTGGGTTAAACCGGAAGTGCCGGAAGAATGGATAGAACAGAAGAAAAAAGAGGAAGAGGAAAAAGCGAGAAAGAAAAAAGAGATGATGGCCAAGAAAAAAGCTGAAGCCGAAGCGAAGAAAAAGGATGAGGAAGAAGCTAAGAAAAAAGCAGAAGCCGCTGAAAGCGGTAAAACTGCGGAAAATGGCGACAATGCCGGAAACGGAGGTGAAAAATGAGCGTGTTGATTTTGGCTTTGGCGGTGATTTTGTCGGTTATGGCATTGACGCAGAAGAACACGGTTCCCGCCGTGCTGGCTTTTGTTATGATGATGTTTTTACTCGGTATTTATTATATTCTCATGGATGAGAAACTTTTAGGGCTGTTTCAGATATTCGTTTACACAGGGGGAATTGTCGTTCTTACTCTTTTCGGTGTAACGGTTATCGGGGCTAAATTCCCCAAATTCGAAATAAGACCGTGGGCTGTGGCGGTAGTTACGGTGGTTGTAATAGGACTTTTGATTATACCTTTTATTCTGCCTCCTATCCCGTATGAGGGTAAAGTTATTCCTTTAAAAGACCAGGTTAAGGTATTTACCGATTTTTATGCAGAAATAGCGATTTTTATGGGTGTTGTTGCGGCGAGCGTGTTATACGGTAGTATAAGAATGCTGCATACACTAAAACATGAAAAGGAATAAAAATGGTTAGTTTTTATATAGACGCAATATTTGCGATAATCCTCTTCGGAGTCGGATTATACGGAGTTACGAGTAAAAGTGATTTTTTAAAGATCTTTTTTTCGCTTGAGATATTACTTAACGCCGTAATACTTTTTCTTGCGAGTGCGGCTTATCATTTCGGACTTACAAGAGGGCTTGCGGTGGCGTATGTAATTATCGTAATTGCAACGCTTGAGGCTGCGGCCGGCGTTCTTATTTTCTTATTAAGCTACAGAATTACCGGGGAGATTATCCCTGACAAATTAGATAAGGCGGTGAGCGATGAATAATGCGGTATTGGTATTGTTATGCGCACCGTTTATAGGAGCGGTGTTAGCATACGTATTGGGAAAAATAAAAATGAATCTTGCGTTTTGGGTTGCGGAAATAGTAGGGGCGATGTTGTTTTTGGCGAGTATCGTAATTTATTTCAATTACGGCGACTCCCCTATCAATATAGACTATACATGGATAGCGTACGGTGATTTGAAACTTCCGTTCGGGATTTATATAGATCACCTTTCCATTGTTATGCTGCTTATTGCCACGGGTCTCGGTTTTGCGGACATTCATTTTGCGCACGACTATATGGGGGATGATCCCGATCAGCCTAGATACTATTCCAAGGTGCTTTTCTTTATAGGCGGTATGGTATTGCTGGTTATTACCAAAGATTTAATAGGTGCGTTTGTAGGCTGGGAGTTTATGGGGCTTGCTTCATATGCGCTTATCAGCTTTTGGTATTATAAAAATTCGGCCGCCGATGCGGGTATGCAGGCGTTTTTGTACACAAGATTCGGTGACATATTCATACTTGCCGCAATAGGTCTTCTTGTTTATTACGCCGGAACGCTGAATCTGGTCGAACTGAACGAAATGGCTAATAACGGGGAACTTTCTAAAACGGTTGCGCTTGTCGTCGCGCTCTTTATTTTTATGGGTGCGATAGGTAAATCCGGTCAGTTTCCTTTATATCCGTGGCTTATGAATGCGATGGAAGGTCCAACGACCGTTTCCGCACTGATTCACGGTGCCACGATGGTTAACTCCGGTATTTACATCGTAGCGAGACTGTTTGATTTCTTTGCATATACGCAAGCGCTTTTTATAGTCGCGAACGTTGCCGCACTGAGTGCGTTTATAGGTGCGAGCAGCGCGCTTGTACAAAAAGAGATTAAAAAAATTCTGGCATATTCCACTATGTCGCACCTTTCTATAGCGTTTGTAGGTCTCGGTGTCGGAAGTTTGGCTGCCGGTATGCTTCATTTGGTAAACCACGCTATTTTTAAAGCTCTGCTCTTTTTGAGTGCCGGTGCCGTTATTTATATAGCCCATCATACTAAAGACGCGTGGAAACTCGGAGGTCTTATTAAAACCGCCCCTTTTGTCGCGCTGTTTATGGCGATGGGTTCATTGAGCCTTGCCGGTGTGCCTCCTTTTAGCGGTTTCTTTTCAAAAGAGGCCGTAGTCGCGTCGGCATGGGCACACGGAAACGAGTTTACGAAAGTTTTCGTAACAATAGCTGCGCTGTTGTCAATAGGATATATTACAAGACTCTGGGTGCTTATATTCCTCGGCGAGCCGAGAAACGAGGATATTGCGGGAAGTGTACACGCGCCGAGCAATTTATGGATTAGGCTGCCTTTAGGGGTTTTGGCCGTTATAACGCTTTTCATTTCTATCTGGCAAAGCGATATTGTACATTTCATACTGAACGGAAAAGAGGAGGTTGAGCCTCATATAGCAGGACTTACGGCATTTATGTTAACGGGTATGATGATAATTTTCCTTATAGTTATAGGACTTTATGTTAAGGGGCTGAACCTGCTGTATAAAATAGCGTCCCACCATTTCGTTCAGACAGTGCATCAGATACTGTTTAACGGATATTATGTAGAAAGAATGATTACGTGGATTTCAAAAACGATAGTGGTGAATTCAGTGGCGAAAGCGGCAAGATGGTTCGACACTAACGTCATAGATTATCTCGTTAACGCAACCGTGCCGGCCACTCAGGGTGTATACAGGGTGTTCAGGGCAGGTCACAGCGGTAAAATAGGTACGTATATGGGTCAATTCGTAATCGGTGTTGCAATTATAGTTATTGCAATCTTAATAATTGTAAAGGGTCTGTGATGGTTGCAGTAGATATTATTTTCGCTCCTATTTTCTTGTCGATACTGCTTTATTTTCTGACAAGAAATAATCAGGACTTGGCAAAGTATATAGCGTTAGGATGGTTTATCGTTCAGTTTTTTATAGCATTTAGCTGGTATCACGC
This sequence comes from Nautilia sp., assembly GCF_053994455.1. Classification (NCBI taxonomy): domain Bacteria; kingdom Pseudomonadati; phylum Campylobacterota; class Epsilonproteobacteria; order Nautiliales; family Nautiliaceae; genus Nautilia; species Nautilia sp. The sequence goes on from NZ_JBMYAU010000136.1 coordinate 7,339, forward strand.
CCTTCCGCAGGAAGGTTTTTTGGAGCTCGGAAGCTTTTTAAGCGTACCACAGTTCGGTTTCGAGCTGACGTTGAGGGTTGACGCGTTAAGTGTTGCAATGCTTCTTCTTACCGCAGCACTCTTGATTTTGGTAGTGTTTACGTCATGGGAGGAAAAAAACCAGGCTGCGTATTTCAGTCTGCTTGTATTATTCAGCGGACCGATATTCGGGGTGTTTATGACTACTAACGTGTTGTGGTTTTTTATGTTCTGGGAGCTTACGTTGGTACCTATGTTTTTCCTCGTAGGATTCTGGGGCGGAGAGAGAAGAATATATGCCGCGGTTAAATTTTTTCTATACACGCATGTGGCGAGTATGTTTATGTTTGTAGGTTTTTATCTTCTATTTAAACAGACAGGTTACTGGGATCTTACTTTGATAAGAGAAACGGCTCTTGCGACACCTGCGCTTATATGGTGGTTTATGTTTATAGGGTTTGCGGCGAAACTTCCCGCTTTTCCTTTTCATACTTGGCTTCCGGATGCGCACGTGGAGGCTCCGAGCAGTATTTCGGTGCTTCTTGCCGGGGTTCTTTTAAAAATGGGTGCGTACGGTCTGATCAGGTTTACGGTGGAACTTATGCCTGTCACTACGCAGGAATTTTCGCTGTGGATGCTTATAATAGGACTTAATACCACGCTTTTTGCGGGAATGCTTGCAATATACGAAAGACACGTCAAAAAGATGGTGGCATACAGCTCCATCTCCCATATGGGGCTTGTGGTTGTTGCGATAGCCACCATGACTTACGACGGGCTCAGTGCCGCTCTTTATGAAATGATAGGCCACGCCCTTGTAATTTCACCTCTTTTCCTTATTGCGGGGTGGCTGCATCACAAAACCCATACGTGGTATATGGATGAAATGGGCGGTATTATGAAAAAAGCCCCTTATGTGAGCGCCATTTTCATTTTGGCCGGTATGGCGGCGTTAGGCCTGCCCGGTACTATGGGATTCGTCGGCGAACTTACCATTATCGTATCCGCAATCAAATCTTTCGGATGGTGGATTGCTATTATCGCCGTGGCGAGTTTAATCAGCGCCGGATATATTATCTGGGCGGTCAGAAGGTCAATCCACGGCGAAATGTCGCCTCTGGTTGAAAAAGTCGAATTTAAAATGTCGTTTCCGGAAAAAGCGGCTCTTGGGGTGTTTGCACTAATGATTGTATATTTCGGTATACAACCACAGCCGATTTTCGATTTGGCAAATAAAGCATTTAGCTTTCTTGGAGGTATGTAATGAGTTTCATAATATTAATAGCGGCGGGACTACTTGTACCGGTATTTTACAAAAGTAATATTTTTATAGCTAAACTTATCGCCATAGCCGCATTTATAGCGAGTGCGGTTATGGTATATAACGGTATGAGCTTAAACAATGTGTTTCCGTTTTTTGTACTTGACGGATCCACTCAGTTGATGGAGTACGTTTTACTGGCGACGCTGGCTGCGGTTACGTTGTCTTTGACGGGATTCGAAAGGCCTCTGATTGCCCAGATGCTTTTTGTGGCAGGGGCGAGTATTGCAATACTCGAGACGAACAATTTCTTTATTTTTATAGTTTTGTTTGAAGTTATTGCCATTATTTCTTACGTGCTTGTTGCTAACATAAGGAACTTTTACAATGCAGAGGGTGCTATCAAAGCATTTATAGCCGGTGCCGTTGCAAGCGGTATCATCCTTCTCGGTTTCGCGCTTTTCAGCTTTGTGACAGACAGTTTCAATTATGCCGAAATGAACGTACATGGTAAATTTACTCTTATAGCCGTTGCAATTATGCTGGCCGGTATTTTTTACAAACTTACCGTTGTGCCTATGCACGGCTGGGCGGCGGACGCATATTCCCAGGTAAACCATGCTGCCGCAGCCATTTTGAGCGGTGTAATAAAAAGTGTTATGCTTGTTGCGGTTTTTAAGGCGTTTTATAAATTTTTAATCGCCTATCCGACGTCTACCGTTTTAATTTTCAGTTTTTTTGCCGTCGTTACGATGACACTGGCGAATTTTATGGCGCTTTGGCAAAAGAGAATTTCTAAAATTTTGGCTTATTCCTCCATTGCGCACAGCGGATATGCGCTTATTCCTTTTGCGGCGGCCGCCAGCGTTTATTCATATACGGGGGTGTTGTATTACGCTATTGCGTATATATTTATGCAAACAAGCGTGTTTTTGCTTTTGAACGATTTAAGAAGGGAAGCGGGTGTCAAGTATCTTGAAGATATAAAAGGACTCGGAAACAAGGCGCCGGTGCACGCATTATTTTTTACGATTCAGCTCTTTTCGCTTGCCGGAATTCCGCTTCTTGCCGGATTTTTGTCAAAAGCGGTAGCTTTTTACGCCGGTGTTGATGCAGGTTTGTGGCCGATAGTTTTAATTGCCCTTCTCAATTCCGCACTGGCGGTTGCGTATTATGCATGGATTGTGAAACATATTTATTTTGACAAACCGGTTGACGGTACGGTGAAAAAAATAACAATTTCAGGCGGCAGTCTTATAGGACAGCTTATATTGTTAATAGGAACCGTTTATTTCGGTATTGTTGCCGTACAGGTTTTTAACACTACGATTTCAATGTAATCTTTTGCTATAATTAGCAAAAAGGCGTAAGTTGAAATTTTTCCTTCTTTTCTTTTTTTTTGTTTTTTCTTATACTCTTGAAATAAATGTGGATTATTCAAAAGACAAATACGCTTATGAAGTTTTAACCATCAAAAACAAAAAACCTTTTTTTTGCAAAGAGAAAAAAAATAAAATAATTTGCGAATTCGACAGACATCCTTCGACTCCCGTTTTCAAAACCGCCACCGTGTTTTTCAGAATATCCCCCCTGTTTAAAAAAAACCGTTTTTATCTCGTAATATCCCTTAAAAGAAAATACGTTTTAAGAAAATTCGACGACGACCTGTTCAACGACGCACTGATAGGAGTGAAGCTTAAAAAGGCCAAAAAATGGGTGATTGTTTCGGGAGACAAAATTCCTTTTATAAAAAGGGAACCTAATTACGGGCTGAATGTATATTTCAAAAATTCCCCGAAAATATACATAGGAAGCATAGACGAAAACGGAAACCCCATAAATGTTGACAATCAGGCCCGGGATGTAATTAAATATTTTGAAATTAAAAAGGCGTATGAAAGAGGAAAGGACGTGTTAAGCGATATCGACGATTTTGTAAAAGAATTTCCTGATTCCGTTTTTCTGCCTGATATTGAGTTTTTAAAAATGAAAATACTCGATTCGGAAGACAGACCCGAAGACGTTATTTCACTTGGCAAAAAATGGATTAAAAAATACGCTTTTAACGAAAATCTTCCAAAGGTTTTGCTTTTGATGGGCAAAAACTACACAAAGCTCGGTTTTATGAGTGATGCAAGCTATTTTTACCAGCGTATAATAAACGAATATCCCGGTACGGAAGAAGCTTATCTGGCGATGATATACTGGGCGGATCAAATGTATGTTATGGGAGAGAGCAAAAAAGCTTTCGAGCTTTATAAAAAAGCTCTTTATTCCACAAAGGATGTGGAAGTCGCTTCATTGGCCGCGGTCAGGCTTGCACAGCGTTATATGGACAAGGGGGATATAAAAACCGCCTTCGAATATTATAAAAGGGTTTACAGGGCGAACAAAAATTTTATACTGAAAGATAAAAACAAAGCGTTCGAACTTGCTAAAACGCTTGCATCTCACAGACTTTATTCTTTGGCTATAGAAATAGGCGAAGATCTGTTAAAACGCTTAAAAAAACTTGACGATTTGTACGAACCGCTGGAATATTATCTCGCATTGTGGTCTTATGATGAAAAAAACTATAAAAAAACCTCCTACTGGATAAACAGGTATTTAAAGGAGTTTCCGTACGGGGATTACAGCGACAAGCTCGCATCTCTCAGGGATAAGATACTTTTTGAAATCAATGACGTAAACATAAGCGAACAGCTTACGAAAATCGATGAAATAATTGAAAAATATAAAGGGCAGAGTATTGCGAAAAAAGCACTGGACAAAAAAATTATGCTGCTGTACAAACTTAAAGAATATGAAAAAATTTTAAAAATGGCTCCTAAAATAGAAACGGGCAATATTATAAAAGACGGAAAACGGTTCATAAAAAACGTTGCAAGAAAATATGTTATCAAACTGTTAAACAGCGGAAAATGCGCCGGGGCAATCAGGATAATGAAGAAATTTTCTGTAAAGATTGACGACAAATATGACGAAAAACTATATGAGTGTGCGATAAAAAGCAGAAATTTCGGTTTTGCTTCTTCAATTTGCAACAAGTATCTGAACTCTCCTGATGATAAAATATTTATTGTGTGGATGAAAAGAAAAATTGAAGCTTTGGAATTTATGGGAGATTACAAAGGTGTTGTAATTGCGGTAGACGATTTGTGTAGGGTTATGAAAAAAGGCTGTTATAAATACCGTTTGAAAAAATTTTTCGCGCTTTGGAATCTGAAAAAATACAAAGAGGCGTTAAAAGAGGCGGAAAAACTCGGTGAAAAAAAAGATATAAAAAACTGTGACGTATTTATAAAAATAGTGAATTTCGCCCTGAAAAACGGGGATTATTTAACGGCGGCTCTGTATGCAAAAAAAATAATAGAACTTCAAAATCATTTCGATGCGCACCCTTACTCCCCTTTTGCGGAGTTCACTTTTGCAAAATATACAAAGAACAAAAAAGACGCGGAGGAAGTTCTTAAAAAAATCATACCTAAACTAAAAGGCGAGAATCTTGCGAGGGCTTATTATATGCTTGCAAACATAACGGGCAGTAAAATTTATCTTCAGGAATGTCTGAAAGTCAAAAATTCCAAAATGTGGAAAAATTTATGCAAGGAAGCTATGAGTTTATTTTAAAAAGAAAAAGGGGGAATATGAAACTGGGGGTTTTGTTGCTGTGTCTGAATTTTCTGTTTGCGTTTGATTATACGGCAAAAGAAAAAACGTTTTTAAAAAACAATCCTGTCGTTTATTTTGCTTGTATGAAGTATTGGCCGGTGGATAAGAGCGGAAATTCGATTCATACGAACTTTATAAAACTTTTGAATAAATATGGCGGCCTGAATATAGTGCCCGTTTATTACAAATACTGGTCAGACGCTTTCGAAGATGCCAAAACAGGCAAAGTACACGGAATTTTGGGTATAAGCCGTTCGTTAAAGAGGGAAAAAGATTTTTTGTTTACCAAAGCGTACAATTTTGCTCCCTATTATATTATAGTAAATGAAAACTCGGATATAAGAAATCTGAAAGATTTGAAAAATAAAAAGGTGTTTATTGCAAAAAAATCCATACTCAGGGATATTTTAAAAAATTCGGGTTTTGAAATAACATACACCAGACATCCGTATACCGATCTTTTAAACGGCAAAATAGATGCGGTTGCGGTATTTTATGTTCCCGATATAAGTTATATGGAAAAATTCAAGGTTATCACCACGTTTATTGACAGATACGGCGAAGAACACATAGGTGTCAATAAAAAGTATGAAACGTTGTACAAAATTATCAATAAGGCGGTTGAGGAAATACCTTACGGAGAAATAGAAAAAATAAGAAAAAAAGAGTATCAAAAAAAACTTCCTCCGGGTTTTCTGCTGTCAGACAGGGATTTTTCGCTGAAATATTTTATTACCACACGGGATCTGATGTTGATATTTCTGCTTTCCGCCGGTCTTATTACGGTTCTTTTTCTGTTTTTGAGCGGAAAATTTCTTAATATGAGAATTAAAAAATTTATTTTTATAACACTTGTTTTTGAAGCCACGGTTATGTTTTTTCTTATTTCGGAAATGCTGATATACCATTATTATTCAAATAAAATATATACGGTGACCCGCAATAAACTACAAGCCGTTTATGTGACGGATATGATTGAAAACAAAATATTCGAACTTATGTTTAATCTTAAAAGCAAACACATAAAAAAATATTTTTTGGGCGGAGTCGATATAAAAAACCTTAAACTTGACGGCAAAAAACTCGGTTATTATCTGAATATGGATGTTTTTACCCCCAACGAGCTTGATGTACTCGGCAATGTGTTAAACAACGTCAATAAAATTTTAAAGAAGAAAAAGATTGAAAAACTTAAAATCAATACCGAATATGTTATGGAACAGTTTAATATAATAAAGGATTTGATTAAACAAAGAAACCGGGATGAAATATCCGTTATTGAAAAAAAACTCAGATTTCAGAGTTTTCTGCTTATTTTGAGTTTCGTGGTATATCTTATAATAAGCTTATTTATTGTTTACATGATATTTAAAAAAGTTGACAAACCTCTGGAGAATCTTTACAGGCTTGTTTTAGATTTCGGGAAAAACGTCAAAACCGGCGGAAAAGTGTTTTATAAAGACGAAATAGGAGCGGTTTCCGAAAAACTGTTTTATCTTCACAAGCAGCTTGAAAATAAAATAAAAGAACTCCAGCGGCATAAAGAGGATTTGAAGATAAAAATTCAAAACGAGGTGGAAAAGAGACTCAGACAGGAAGAAATACTAAGCAGACAGTCGAAATTCGCTTTAATGGGGGAAATGATAGACGCCATTGCGCACCAGTGGAAAAGTCCCGTTAACAATATCAAATTTATGATTGAAGTTTTAAAATATGAAAAAAACGAACTTACGGAGGAGAAACTCGACGAGTTTATAAGAAACAGTGAAATCCAGATTAATCATCTATTAGAAACGATAAACAGTTTCAGGGAGTTTTTTAATAATCAGAAAAAAGAGGAGTTTGAAATATATGATGTTATCGACGACGTGCTTTTGCTGCTAAAAGACGAGCTGATGAGGGAATCTATTTCGGTTAGAAGAAAAATAACCACAACTTTTAAGCTTTACGGGGTAAAAAGCGATTTCGAGCATCTGTTAATCAGTATAATATTAAATGCAAAAGATATTTTTAACGAACGCGGTATAAAAAGGAAAGAGATTATAATAAGAACTTATGAAGACGAAGAAAACTATTATATCGAACTTGAGGATACGGCCGGAGGTATAAAAGAGGAGATTATGGACAAGGTGTTTGATTTGCATTTTTCCACAAGAAAAGGCGGTACCGGGCTGGGGCTGTATCTTGCAAGCCAGATAGCGCTGAAACACGGCGGTGTTCTTAAAGTTTCCAACGGCAAGTACGGTGCGGTTTTCAGTTTTGTAAAAAAGAAATAAAGCAATATTAAAACCGTTTATTTTTGTGTAACGGTTTATTTTTAAACGAAACTTTTGCTACAATTCCGAATCATTTATATAAAGGATTGTAATGAGCTGGACAAAAACAAGCTGGAGAAACAAACAGATAAGACAGCAGCCTACATACGAAGACATTGAAAAATTAAAACGTGTTGAAAAAGAACTCGGAAAATATCCGCCTCTTGTGTTTGCGGGTGAGGTCAGAAACCTCAAATCCAAACTCGCCGACGTCTGCGAAGGTAAGGCATTCCTTCTTCAGGGCGGCGACTGTGCAGAAAGTTTTGCCGAGTTTGACGGTAACAATATAAGGGATATGTTTAAAGTTATGATGCAAATGGCGGTGGTTTTGACGTTTGCCGGGGGACTTCCCGTAGTTAAAATAGGAAGGATAGCCGGCCAGTTTGCAAAACCGAGAAGCAGCGATTTTGAAGAAAGAGACGGAGTGAGGCTTCCGAGTTACAGGGGAGATATAATAAATTCGATTGAATTTACCGAAGAAGCCAGAAAGGCGGACCCCGAGAGAATGTTAAAAGCGTACAATCAGTCGGCCGCCACCATGAACCTTTTAAGGGCTTTTGCAAAAGGTGGGATGGCTGATCTCAGAAAAATCCACAAATGGACGCTTGATTTTATAAAAGAATCTCCCGAAGGGCACAGATTCGAAGAACTTGCAGACAGGATTACGGAAAGTCTGAAATTTATGGAGGCTGTGGGCATTACTCCGGACAATACACCTAATTTAAGGGAAACCACACTTTATACATCGCACGAGGCGCTGCTTTTAAATTATGAAGAGGCGCTTACAAGAGAGGACAGTCTTACGGGTGAGTGGTATGACTGTTCGGCCCATATGCTCTGGATCGGAGACAGAACGAGAGATCCGAACGAGGCGCATGTGGAGTTTTTAAGAGGTGTTAAAAACCCTGTGGGCGTAAAAGCCGGGCCGTCAATGACACCGGAGGGCCTTTTGGAGCTGATTGAGATACTAAACCCAAAAAACGAAGCGGGAAGGCTGAATATTATTGTAAGAATGGGGGCCGATAAAATAGAAAAAGAATTTCCTAAACTTTTAAAGGCGGTGAAAGAGGCCGGTAAAAATGTTATATGGAGCATAGACCCTATGCACGGGAACACTATAAAAACATCAAGCAACATAAAAACAAGGGAGTTCGATAAAATACTTGCCGAAGTAAAAGGCTATTTTGCCGTTCATGAAAGCTTCGGAACGTTTCCCGGCGGAGTGCATCTTGAGATGACCGGAAGGGATGTTACCGAATGTATGGGAGGTTCGTACGCAATCAGCGAAAAAGATCTTGAAAAAAGCTATGACACCCACTGTGATCCGAGGTTAAATGCAAAACAGGCGTTGGAGCTTTCTTTTTTAATTGCGGATCTTTTAAAACAGTCCATTAACAAAAACCCGCAAATTTAAAAGGGGTTTTCCTCTATTTTATTTTTGATATTATTATTTCTTCTAATTCTTCAAGAGGCGCCGAAATCCGGTTTTTAAACTGTGTTTTATTAAACGTTTGCTGTCTTTTTGCAAGCCTTGAGGTATTGGTGATTATTTTCTGTTTTAAACTATTCAAATCGTATTTTCCGTTGAAATAATCGAGCACTTCTTTTATTCCTATGGCTTTTAAAGCGGGAAGTCTTCTGTCTTTGTATTTTTTTTCAAGATAAGCCGCTTCGTCTATCAGCCCCGCTTCGAACATTTTATCCGTGCGTATTTTTATTCTTTCTTTCAGTATGTTTCTGTCAACTTCTATTTCAAATACCGGTATCTCCGGTAAAACCGGCTTAGGAGGGTTTTTTTTAAAATATTCGCTTGCGGGGATGTTTGTGGCCAGGTATATTTCTATTCCTTTTTGGATTCTGTATGTGTCGTTGGGGGATATTTTAGAAGCGAACATAGGATCGACGCTTTTTAAAAAATCGTAGTTTTTTTTCGAAGCCTCTTTTTTGAGTGTGTCGTTTATTTCGGGCATTTCGGATATGCCTTCAAGCATGGCTTTTAAATAAAATCCCGTCCCTCCCACTATTATTATGTTTCTGTGCGGAATTTTTCTGTATATTTCGATGAATTTCATAACGTCGAATTTTTCATCCGGAAAAATTTCGTTTACGCCGTAGTGTTTTACCGAAGAAAGTTCGGCTTTTGAAGGTTTGGCCGAGGCTATGTCTATTTCTTTGTAAATGCTCAGGGAATCGAGTGAAAGAATTTCGTAATTAAGTTTTAAGGCAAGTTTGATTGCCAAATCGCTTTTTCCGCTTGCCGTGGGTCCTATTATAGCAAACATACAAACCTTTTTTGTTACAATTATACAATAAATATTTTCGGTAAAAAACGGATTTTGCAAAGATGTTATTTATGATATGTAAGGAGAGGCGATGATAAAGAAATATATGGATCTGGTGAAATTCTCTCATACCGTTTTCAGTATTCCTTTTATTCTGATAGCAATGGTTGTGGCGGCGGACGGATGGTTCGGATGGAGGCTGTTGTTTTTGGGGTTACTGGCGGCGGTAAGTGCAAGAAATTTCGCCATGGCCGTAAACAGGCTTGTTGACAGGGACATCGATTCTAAAAACCCGAGAACACAGGAGAGGCCTTCCGTTACGGGTGAAATAAACGAAAACCAGATAAAACTTTTTATTCTTGCAAACGCCCTTATTTTTATAGGAACGGCTTATTTGATTAATTCCCTCGCTTTTAAATTATCAATCCCTGTTTTAATAGTACTCGGAGGTTACAGTTATTTCAAACGTTTCAGCGAATACGCCCATCTTGTTCTCGGTGTTTCTTTGGGGCTTGCGCCTCTTGCCGGCGTTATAGCCGTAAAGGCTTCTATTCCTTGCTGGAGTGTTTTTCTCGCCCTCGGAGTGATGTTCTGGGTTGCGGGTTTTGATGTTTTGTATTCGATACAGGATATCGATTTCGATAGAAAAGAGGGGCTTCATTCCATTCCCGCCTTAACGGGGGAAAAAGGCGCCGTGTTTATTTCGAGTATGTTTCATTTTTTAAGCGTGCTTTTCTGGGCGCTGTTTGCGGCTTATGCAAATCTGGGGTTTTTCGGGTGGATTGCGGTAATTTTTGCGGCCGTTATGCTGTATTACGAACAGATGCTTGTCAGAAAAAATTTAAAAAATATTCCCAAGGCGTTTTTTGACGTAAACGGTTATTTGGGAATTGTGTTTTTAATTTTGATAATACTTGACAGGCTTTGAAAATGCCGAGATTAATACCCGCTTTTGTCGAATTTGAATTCGGCGGATACACTGAAGAATACAAAGAGGAGTTTGACAAACTCGGAAGCGAAAGCGAAGATCCCATAGGGCAGTACATAAAACTTGCAAAAGCGAGGGGTGAGACTAAAGAGACGGATCCCGTACTGTTGGAGCTGTTAATCGCCCTTCACAGAAAGATAGACGAACTTACCGCAATTGTAAAAAACGAAAAAAAAGAACTTTTAAAGCTTGATTACAAAACGGAAATAGCAAAAATAGGGTTTGATTATTTCGAAATAAAAGATCCGGTTATGATAAAAGGGGAAAAATATTACGGAAGGATGTCCCTTCCGGTATTCCCTCCAAGAAGCGTACCGGTGGTATTTGTTGCGGAAAATGAAAAACTTGCTAAAATTTTACTGATGCATGAAAGGGACTTGAAAGATTACAATGCGTTTATAATGGCGAGGGAGAGGGCTATCATAAGGGAAATGAAGGGAAAAAATGGGTAAGATAGAAATAATTATGTTTTTGGGACTCAGCGGTTTTATACTGTTTTTATTTATATATATGTTAAAAAGGGACAAAGTTTTGGATTCCAAACTTGCCGCCCTCGAACTTGCACTTGAAGATGTGAATCAGGAACTTTTCAGGTTAAAAAAAGCCGTGGGTTCCAAAAAAACCGAAAAAACGCTTGAAGAAATAGAGATTGTAATAGAAAAACTTGTAAACAATGTAAAAAAGCTCGAAGAAAAAAACATAAAACATATAAAGGAACTTGAAAACAAACTTTTCAGTGTGGAGCATTCCGTAAAAAATAAAATTGTAGATTTTGCAAATATAAATAAGACTGACGAACAGAGAATAATAAACCTGTACAAAAACGGGTATTCCGTAGAAGAAATAAGCAGGGAGTTAAGAATTCCGGCGGGTGAAGTGGAGCTTGTTATAAAATTTCAGAGTTTTTAGGGTAGTTTCCTTAAATTCTGCTTAAATTAAGGTTTTTTTAAGTTTTCTTTCCTAAAATTCCATACCTAAAAAATTCACAAAAGGTGTGATAATGAAATTTACTAAATCAATTAGAGAAGAAGATGTTAAGAGAGATTGGATTTTAATAGATGCCAAAGATAAAATTTTCGGTAGGGTGATTACTGAAATAGCAACGAAATTAAGAGGTAAACATAAACCATATTATACTCCTCATGTTGACTGTGGCGATTACGTGGTTGTAATTAATGCCGAGAAAGTAAAATTTTCAAACTCTAAAAAATTGGAAGACAAATATTACAAACATACGGGATATTTCGGCAACTTAAAAGAAGAAACCGTTGAAAAACTGCTTAAAAACAATCCTGAAAAATTGTTTAAATTAGCAACAAGGGGAATGCTTCCGAAAACCAAACTCGGAAGAAAAATGCTTAAAAAACTAAAAGTGTACGCAGGTGAAAATCATCCTCATACAGCTCAAGTAAAGGGTAACTAATGAAAATGCACGGAAGAATATACGCAACTGGAAAAAGAAAAGAAGCGGTGGCAAAAGTTTGGCTTAAAGCGGGAAGCGGAAAAATAACTGTTAACGGTAAAGACCTTGACGATTTCCTCGGAGGCAGGGAAGCTCTTAAACTTAGAGTCAGATGGCCTTTAATGCTTACTAAACAGGAAAACGCCGTTGATATCGACGTAAAAGTATTCGGCGGAGGGTTTGCGGCTCAGGCGGATGCCGTTAAACACGGTATTTCTAAAGCTCTTGTGGAGTACGCGCCTGAATTCAGAAGCATTCTAAAACCAGCCGGACTTCTTACGAGAGACGCAAGAAGGGTTGAAAGAAAAAAATACGGGAAAAAGAAAGCGAGAAAATCTCCTCAGTTCTCAAAAAGATAATTTCATTTCTTTTTTCTTTTTTTGTTTATATAATAAGTGTCTGTCACTTTAAATTAAAATCATCTCTTTTTATTTATCATTAAAAAAAATTAACGGTAAATATAAATTTTTTTGTTAATATTAAAACATTATAAGTATAAAGGAATTATATGAAAGTTTCACTTGTTTTAAGCGGAGGAGGGGCGAGAGGATACATTCATATAGGTGTTATAGAAGAACTGAAAGAACAGGGATATGAAATAGTTTCAATAAGCGGAACGTCGATGGGGGCGCTTATAGGAGCGCTTGAGGCATGCGGAAAACTTGATATTTATAAAAAATGGGTGGAATCGTTAGAACTTGTAGACATACTTAAGTTTATAAAACCCCCGTTTAAACTCAACGGTGATAAGATATTTAACAAAATAAAAGAGCTTGTGGGCGATTACAATATAGAGGATTTGCCGATAAAATTCACCGCAGTTGCAACGGATTTGAATAAAGGAAAAGAAGTCTGGTTTCAAAAAGGCCCCCTTTGGCAGGCCGTTAAAGCCTCGGCGGCCATTCCGGGTGTTTTTGAACCTGTAAAAATACACAATATGACACTTGTGGACGGGGGCGTGCTGAATCTGATGCCGGTGGCCCCCGTTATGAGCGATTTGAGCGATTTGATTATCGCCGTTAATCTGTACGGCGAAGAAAACAGGGATATAAAAATCAGATATAAAAAAGAAACCCGAAAAAAAATAACCATACTTCATGATGTATGGGATAAAATTTTTGAAGAAAAAGAGGATCCTACCAATATGTCGATAGAACTTATGATGCAGGTCATATTCAGATACAGACGTGCCGAATATATTCCCGATATTGAAATAAAATTTCCACAGAAAATTGCAAAATGGTATGAATTTCACAGGGCTCTTGAACTTATAGAAATAGGACGGCACTATACGAGGGAAGTTTTAAAAAGTGAAAAATTAAACTAATATAAAGGGTGAAAAAAGAGAGGAAGAACTGATAATGGAAAAAGGAAAATGTTGCAGTGAGCAAGGTTACGACTGATAACGGATGATAAGCTATGCCTGACACCAAACTGTTGCGACTTACAAAAAACCGATAACCAATACCTCAATACACTAATATACCAATAACAAATATACTAATTAACTATTGTCAAGATGTAATTTGATATAATTTTGCAAAAAGGAGAAGTGATGCAAAAAATCTATACCAAAAAGGCTCCGGAAGCCATAGGCCCTTATTCACAGGCCGTAAAAGTCGGAAATTTCGTATATACATCCGGACAGATAGCGTTAACACCTCAGGGGGAATTTCTTGATTCGGATGTCAAAACCCAGACGAAACAGGTGTGTGAAAATTTAAAAGCGGTTTTGGAAGCGGCCGGTGCTAAACTTGAAAATGTTGTAAAAACCACTATTTTTTTAGACGATATCGGTAATTTTGTGGCTGTAAACGAGGTTTACGGGGAATATTTTAAGCATAAACCGGCAAGAAGCACCGTTGCGGTAAAAGAGCTTCCAAAAGGCGCAAAAGTGGAAATCGAATGTGTTGCGTTTATAAATTAAAACTTAAACTTTTCTTAATTTAAGTTTAGTTTAAGAAAATAAAGTTAATATTTCATCCTAAAAAACCAATAAAGGGTTAACGAAATGTATGCAGTTATTAAACACGGCGGAAAACAATATAAAGTAAGCGTTGGAGACGTATTAGAACTTGATAGAATAGAAGGTGCGGAGCCTAAGTCAAGTATAGAAGTCAATGAAGTATTATTGGTAAAAGGCGATGATACTAAAATAGGTGCTCCTCTTGTCGAAGGCGCCAAAGTGGTGGCGGAAGTAATTAATAACGGAAGAGGAAAAAAAGTTATTATCTTCAAAAAAAGAAGAAGAAAAGACTCAAGAAAAAAAAGAGGTTTCAGAAGAGACTTTACAAGAGTCGTAATCAAAGAAATCGTAGCTTAATTTAAGGAGATTCCATGGCACATAAAAAAGGACAAGGGTCAACCCAGAACAACAGGGATTCGGCCGGTAGAAGACTCGGCGTTAAAAAATTCGGAGGAGAATTCGTAAGGGCAGGTAATATTATTATCAGACAAAGAGGAACAAAAGTTCATCCAGGAAACAACGTCGGACTCGGAAAAGATCACACTATTTATGCTTTAATCGACGGATACGTAAAATTCGAAATTAAAGACAAACAAAGAAAAAAAGTATCCGTTTATCCGGCAGAAAACAACTAATTTCTCTCTTTCCCCTCATTTTTACTCATAATTTGATAAAATTTTCATTTAATAAGCAGTATGTAATGAATAGTTTGCGTAAAGCTTTAAACGAACCTCTATATTTAAGTAAAGCTGTTGATTACATACTACCCAATTTTAAAAGGATGTAAATGTTTGTAGACAATGTAAAATTAAAGGTGAAATCAGGAAAAGGCGGACAGGGCTGTGTAAGCTTCAGGCGTGAAAAATTTGTGGTAAAAGGAGGCCCCGACGGAGGCGACGGTGGGAAGGGCGGCGATGTTATAGTGGAATGTGACAAAAATACACACACCCTTTCACATTTTAAAGGAAAGCGTCTGTTAAAAGCTAAAAACGGAAGACCGGGGGAAGGGAGAAAAAAACACGGTGCAAACGGAGAAGATTTGATTTTAAAAGTTCCGCCGGGAACTGTTATAAAAGATGCGGACACCGGCGAGGTGCTTCTTGATATGAAAGAAGACGGTGAAAGAAAAACCCTGCTTGAAGGCGGCAGGGGAGGTCTTGGAAACTGGCATTTCAGAGGCCCGAGAAACCAGACGCCGAGGTATGCGCAGCCGGGGGAGGAGGGAAAAGAACTTGAAATTATAATGGAGCTTAAATTAATAGCGGACGTAGGGCTTGTGGGATTTCCAAATGCCGGAAAATCCACATTAATCAGTACACTCAGCAATGCAAAACCCGAAATAGCAAATTACGAATTTACCACACTTACTCCTAAACTCGGGGTGGTTAGGATGGATGAATATAGAAGTTTTGTAATGGCCGATATTCCGGGTATTATAGAAGGTGCTCACGAAGGAAAGGGACTCGGGATTGAGTTTTTAAAACACATAGAAAGAACATCCACGATTCTTTATATGATTGATTTAAGTTCATATAGGGACCCGGTTTATCAGTTTAAAACTCTTCAAAAAGAGCTTAGGGAGTACAGTGAACAATTAGCGGGCAGGGATTATGCCATAGCGCTTACGAAATGCGACAGTGCGGGAGCGGATAAAATCGAGGAGTTTTTTGAAAAACTCGGAATTTCAAAAACGGAACCTAAATTCAAAGCCGACCCGAATCTGTCCTGTCATTTTGACGATAAAACGTTCGTACTGCCGATAAGTTCGGTGGCTAATATAAATATAGAGGCTTTGAAATTCGCCCTTTTTGATTTGGTGGAAAAAAACAAAAGAAAAGAAGATGAAGAGAATAGTTTTTAAAGTCGGTACCGCCACGTTATACGAAAACGGAAAGTTAAGCGGGAGAATAGACGATATTGTCGAAATGCTGAGCGAACTTAACAAAAAATACGAGGTTTTGCTTGTAAGCAGCGGTGCGGTCGGAGCCGGATATACGAGGTGTCCGCTTGATAAAAGCAGGCTTGAAAACAAACAGGCGCTTGCGGCAATAGGGCAGCCGCTTTTAATGAAAGAATACAAGGAACGTTTTCATAAATATAACGTCACCGTTGCTCAGGTTTTGGTTACGGCAGCCGATTTCGACAGCAGAAAGAGAACCGAAAACGCAAAAAAAATGATTAATGTTTTGCTTAAAAATAAAATCATACCGATTATTAACGAAAACGATTCCGTATCGGTAGAAGAGATACTTTTCGGGGACAATGACCAGTTAAGTGCGTATGTTACGTACTATTTCGATGCCGATATGCTTTTTATTTTGAGCGATATCGACGCATTTTATACCGACAACCCCAAAACGAACAAAAACGCCAGACCTTTGAAAAAAGTAACCGAAATAAGCGATGAGCTGCTAAAACAGGAATGTTCGCCGAACGACACATTCGCAACCGGAGGTATAGTCACAAAACTCAAGGCGGCTAAGTTTTTAATGGAGAGAGGCAAATCGATGTTTTTATCAAGCGGATTCGATTTGAGCGATGTGAAATCTTTTTTAAACGGGAACCATAAGGGTGGGACGCTTTTTATAAGCGGAAAACAAAAAGATAAAAGTTTAAAATGAAAAGCGAGGGAGGCGTTTTATGAAGGTTGTTGCGACAAACAGAAAAGCGTATCACGATTATGACATATTTGATAAATATGAAGCGGGTATAGAGCTTAAAGGAAGTGAAGTTAAAGCTCTAAGGGCCGGAAGGGTTAACCTGAAGGATTCTTATGTGAGAATCAAAGACGGGGAAGTATGGTGGCTTCAGGGGCATATCAGCAATCTCGACACCACTTACAAAGCATACAGGCATGAAGAAAAAAGACCTAGAAAGCTGCTGCTTCACAAACAGGAGATTGCAAAACTCGCCGGATATACAAGTGAAAAAGGATATACCCTCGTGCCTCTTAGGATTTATTTTAACAACCGAAACCGTGCTAAACTTGAAATAGCCGTTGCAAAAGGTAGAAAACTTCACGACAAAAGAAGGGTGATGAAGGAAAAAGAGCTGAAAAAAGAAGCCGCAAGCGCAATGAAAAGATACGGGTTTTAGTAAGCGAGTTGCGAAGAGTTTTGAGGTTAATTGGTTAGTATATTGGTATATAGGTTATCAGGGCTGGTTAAGTTATTAAAGTTTGGAATTGGTTACAGTTAATTAAGCTGGCAAAGTGGGAAGAGGTAGTTTAAGCTTGAATAAGTTCTTTTAAATCTTCCAAAACTTTTGCGGCATGGCCTTTTGCTTTTACTTTTTTGTATTCTTTTACGATTTCACCCTCCGGGTTTATAATAAAAGTTGATCGTATGACGCCTTCATACTCTTTTCCGTACATTTTTTTCTTTCCCCATGCCCCGAACGCTTTAAGCACCTCTTTGTTTTCATCGCTGAGCAGTGTTACGCTCAAGTTGTGTTTTTCTATAAAATTACAGTGTTTTTTCGAACTGTCGGGGCTAATTCCGATAACAACGGCACCTAAGCTTTCAAATTCGTCCAGCAGTTCGCTGAACTCCTTTGCTTCGGTAGTGCATCCCGGCGTGTTGTCTTTAGGATAAAAATACAAAACTATCCATTTTCCTTTGAGATCCCTCAGACATATTTCCACCCCGTCCTGGTTGGGCAGACAAAAATCGTTTTTTTGCATACTTTCTCCTTTACATAAATTTGACTTTTTTCCCCGGATAATGTTATGAATTGTATAAAAATACCGATAATATAATAAAATTGTTATAATAAACAAAAAAAGGCGTACACATGGCAAAGTTTTTCAGTTCTCTTTCATTGCGAAACACAATGATTATAATCGTAACACTTGCAACCGTTGTTATTTCTTATTATAACATAAGGGACTTTATGAAGTCCATGGAAGTGGAAAAAAACAAAAAAGCGCTTGAGGAGCTTGTCGTTTTAAGCAAGTCGCTCAGCGCTTTGATTCACGAAACCCAAAAGGAAAGGGGTGCGAGTGCGGGGTATATCGGAAGCGGCGGTAAAAAGTTTAAAGTTATACTTGCCAATCAGAGAAGGCTGACGGATGAAAAAATAAAAGAATACAAAAAAACTTTAAAAAACATAGATTTAAAAAACTATCCTCGGGAGCTTGAAAATGACATAAACAGACTCGATTTGTTTTTTAGCGAACTGCTTTCGATAAGAAGTAAAGTGGACACCCTGTCCATAAGTCTGAAAGACGAGGTTAAATGGTACACCCGAATGAACACTCTTATACTGAAAATAATAGGGCTCACTTCAAGACTTGCTCCTAATGAACAAATTGCCATGGATTTGGCCGCTTACGTCAGCTTTTTAAAGGCCAAAGAAAGGGCGGGGATAGAAAGGGCCGTACTTAGCGCCACATTCGGAGCCGATAAATTTAAACCGGGTATGTTCGTAAAATTTATACGACTTATTTCGGAACAGAATGCGTATCTGGACGATTTTTTAACCTTTGCTTCCCCCCAGATGAAAAAAATGTATTATCAGCTTATAAAAGATCCTTCTTTTAAAGAGGTTCAGAGAATGAGAGATATCGCCTTACGGAAAGCTGAGGAAGGTAATTTTAACGTTGATCCTGAATACTGGTTTAAGAGCATTACGAAAAAAATAAACATATTAAAACGGATTGACGATAAAATCGCCGATATAATTTTAAAAGATTTGAACAAGATTTCTAATCACTATATTATTCAGACTGTTTTGGGCGTACTGATTAACATTTTAATGATAATTATCGGCTTTAGCAGCGTAAAAAAACTTGAAATGCAGCTTAGAAGCCTTAAAGGACTTATATTGAGCATAGCAGAAAATAAAGATTTGTCTATGGAGATAAGGATATACGAAAAAGACGAGTTCGGTGTGATAAGAATGACTTTAAAAGAATTTTTGACGGTTTTAAGAGAAGTTATGACAAGTGCCTACAGAAGTTCGAATGAAAACAGAAGTGTTGTGGTAAGTCTTAAAAAATCGTTCGAACTTATCAATAAAAACATCAGAAAAGAAGCGGAGATAGTAAACGAAGCTGCGGCAACGGCCGATAATCTCAAAGAAAATCTTTTAGACGAATCCAATAACTCTAACGAAGTTAAATACAATATCCTTATTGCCAACAAAAGTCTGAAAACGGCTATTTCCTTAATAGAAGAGATGATGAACACGATACAGCAAAACGCAGTCAACGAACATAACCTGGCTGAAAAACTCCAGCAGCTTTCTCAGGATGCGGAACAGGTTAAGGACGTTTTGACCGTAATAAGCGAAATAGCGGATCAGACCAACCTGCTCGCTTTGAATGCCGCGATTGAAGCTGCAAGGGCCGGAGAGCACGGAAGAGGGTTTGCGGTAGTGGCGGACGAAGTCAGAAAACTCGCCGAAAGGACACAAAAAAGCCTTAGTGAAATTGACGCCACGATAAATATTATAGTTCAGTCCATAAACACCGCAAATGACGAAATGCATCAGAATATAGAAAATGTCAATCTTGTGACAAACCAGACCCAGGAAGTTCAGGAAAAAATAGGGGATGTCTCTTTCGAAATGGAAATTGTCGTTGAAAAAGTGCAGCACAATGTGGATAATATAGAATCGATTGTAAAAATAATGCAGGAATTTATAGAAAAAATGGAGATTGTTAAAAAAATGTCCGAAGAAAACAGGGACAATGTGCTTAAAAACAATAAAAACGTTGAAAAAATAGCGCTTTTGGCGGAAAAACTTTTAAAAGAAATAAGCCAGTTTAAAATTTAAAGGAAGCGATATGTGGCCGCCTTTAACGCCTTATTTGACGGTGGACGGTATTGTTAAAGTTTTCAATCCGGAATTTAAAGGGATAGTGCTCATCAAAAGGAAAAACCCTCCTTTGGGTTATGCCCTTCCCGGAGGTTTTGTGGATAGAGGAGAAAGTGTGGAAACGGCATTAAAAAGGGAGATGAAAGAAGAAATCGGCCTTGATGTGGAAATTGAAAAACTTTTAGGAGTGTATTCGGATCCAAAAAGGGATCCCCGTCTTCATACGGCAAGCTGCGTGTTTGTCTGCCGTGCGTACGATATTCCTAAAGCCGGAGACGATGCAAAAGAGGCTTTTGTTGTAAAATTGGAGGAAATCCCCTGGAACGGACTGGTGTTTGATCATGCCGGAATTTTAAGGGATTATTTGAATAATTAAAGAAGTATGAAAAAAGAATAAAAGCGTTTATAATATAAGCGACAGACACTTTTATTAAATAAATTTAAATCGGAGTTTACTGTTTTTTGGCGGTTTGGGAATGAAAATTGCTTTTTTTAAAAAAGTCCAAGGAAGGATTATGAGAGTTACCCAGTTTACGCAGTATAACAATTTCGTGCTGAATCAGCAAAAAACATTAAACGCCCTTACGGATGTGCAGACACAGATTTCCACAGGGGAAAAAATTCAAAATATGTATGACGATCCCGGTGTTTATGTAAAATATCTGAAACTCAATGAGGAGCTTAATTCTTTTACACAGGTAAAATCTTCCGCAACATTCGCCCAGACGTTTGCGAACGAAACCGACACCACCCTTAACGATTTTGTTACTGCTCTCGGAAGTTTCAAAAGCAATCTTTTAAAAGCGGCAAACGATACGAACGACGAAACGAGCAGGGATGCTATAGTTAGTGAACTTGAGAGCGAGCTTGCACATCTGAAAGATTTGGCGAACACTTCCATTGACGGCAAGTATATTTTCAGCGGCAGCAGTTTTAACGTTAAACCTATTGACGAAAATTATCGGTATCAGGGTAACGACCAACAGGTGAAGGCTTTTTTGGGAGCGGGGGTTGAGAGGGAATATAATATCGACGGGGCGAGTCTTTTTTTAGGCAGGAACGACGATTATGCAAAGCATATTTCCCTCAACGTTCCCCAGTATGACAAAATGAAGGCGAATCCGCAGTTTGTGGTAAGGGGGGCAGACGGAAACCTTTATATAGACAAGGATTTGGCGGCGCACAACGAACATCCGGATTCCGACGACGTTCCAGTTAACATACCCGTGACGGCGGATTCGCAGATAAGAATGCTTACGGGAGTCGAGGATGTTTACAACGGTAACGGAAGCTATACGTCCGGACAAAGCGGTTTTTATGTAAAAGGTAGAAAACCTGACGGGGAGAGTTTTACAAGTTATTTTTATTTGGACAATTCGGAGAGTGTTAACGATCTGCTTGAAAAAATAGGGGAGCTTTACGGAAACACATCTTCAAGCAAGGTTGTGGACGTTTCATTAAACGATACGGGCGAAATTCAGATTAAAGATGTTCAAAGCGGTAAAATGCTTACGGATTTTTATATGGTTGCGGCCGACAACAAATATTACGACAGTTCCAAAAGCGTAGAGGAAAATTTAAAAAACATAATTCAAAAGGGTTATTACACGGCCGAATTTCAAAAAAGCGATTATGCCGGAGTGCCGGAATTTTCAAGCGTAAACGCCAGTAATTCCTATTTTGATCCGTCCGTATATAAATTCGGGGTTGATTTTAAAAGAATTTCCGATCATCAAAACGCTTCGGAACTTGATAAAATAAGCGACGTTTTGGGAAATGTAAATCTCAGTGTTACGATTAACGGTGTTCCTTACAGTGTGGGCCCCTCTCAGACGTTTCAGGATTTGATAAACCAGATAAACGCAGACGGCTACAACGCCTATATGAAGGAGGGGGAGCTTGTTATCGAGGATCCCGGCTCCTCTTCTTTAAATCAGAACACCGTTACGTTAACGACGACCGATTCGGCGGGTAATCCTGTAAATGCGCTGAGTGCGAAGGATTCTTTGAATTTCGATGATCTTTTTATGGAAAAAAACGGAAATGAAATAAAAGGAAACGTTTCACAGATTGTAAAAGATTACAAAATAAGCTATTTTAAAGACAGCAGCGGAAATCTTCAAAGACTTCCGGTTGAAAAAACCCCCCTTTCACAAACCTATGCGACGGAAGATATGTCTTTAAGCGACACGCTCGGAAACGATGATATGCCGCAGGTTATAAACATAACGTACAGAGACGTTAACGGAGAGCTTAAAAATGCGGCAATAACCCTTAGGGACACCGAATATACCGATGCGAACGGAAAAAAACATTTAAGCACTTTTGAAGTTGACGGAAAAATATATGATATTTACGAGCCGGACGGTTCTCTTACACCGGCGCACGATTTAATTACGACGCTTACGTCGACCGATCCAGACACCTGTGAGGTTTCTCAGACGCAAAACGTTCAAAAAGCCATGACATACAGACAGCTTGCAGACGTGGTTTCCATGCTGGTAACCGGTACTCTTCCGGCTTCCGATGGTGCGGACGCCTATAACAGCGCGGTGGAAAACGCAAAAGAGAGGGTAAGTGCCGGAGTGGACGATAAAGGAAGATTTTATGTTAACGACAACGGTGCAAATCCCACACGAATAGATTTGAGTATGAAAGCCGTTTATACCGATACGTCCGCAGTTCCGAACGAAACAACGGATACGCTGTATTTTCAGGCTAATGACGCCGTAACCGTAGATTCCCCTCAGACGGATTTTTTTGAAACGCTCCAAAAAGCCATAGACGCCGTAAAAGAGGGTAACGGTTATCCGGATTCCTCTTCTTCGGATCCGAGAAACTTCGGTATCCAGGGGGCAATCGAGGCAATAGATCACATTATGGATCACGTGCGCAGGGAACACGCGAAAATAGGAGCCGTAAGTCATGAATTTGAAATGACTATAGAAAGAACGGAAATGCTCACCCTCAATGTTCAGCAGCTTCAGTCCGACAACATCGATACGGATTTGGGAGAGGCGACGATGCGTCTTAATTCTCTCCAGACGTCTTATCAGGCCCTTTTGGCGTCCATAGCTAAAATAAACAATTTAACGCTGCTTAATTATTTGTGATAAAATTACATTAAAAAAGGCCTGATTTTGCGTAAAAGTGTTTTTGTTTTTATTATTGCGTTGATTTTATATCTTTTTATTTCCACGCTCGTTCCGCAACCGGGTGTGGTGGGAAAAATCGGTGAATTTTTGGGAAAATCCTCTTTTGAACTGTTCGGTTATCTTTCATATATTTTTCCTTTTTTGTTAGGTGTGCTGGCCTATTTTTGGTACGGCGGAAAATATGACTACGGTGTCTGCGTAAAGGTGCTCGGAGGGGTTTTTTTATTTTTCGATTCTCTCTTTTTCCAGTCGGCGCTTTTTAAAAAAGGGATAATAGGAAACCTGTTTGTAGGCACCCTTGAAAAATACATAGGCGTAGTGGGAGTCGGTCTTTTAATTTTCGTACTGTTTTTGTGGGGTGTTTTTCTGCTTTTCGAAGAGAGGATAATCGGGATTTTTCACAGGGGGAAAAAGGATGTTGCTAACGTTAAAAAGAGTGCGGTTAAAAATGAACCCCCGGCGGTTGTAGACGACGGTTTTGAAATTCCGGTGGAAAAACCTGATGATTTGGATGTTGAAGACGTAATTCTTGACGAATCCGACAAAATACCGGCGTATGAAAGCGGAGACACTTTCGGTGAAACGGGTGAAACAGAAGAAATTTCTTTCGGTAATAAGGCGGAAGAGGAGGAAATGCATAAAGTGGAAACGGAAAAAGAGACCCCCGTGTTGCATGTGCACGAACTTGAAGATACGAAAAAACTTCTCTCTCAAATAGAAACGGGAGAGAGAAAAAAACCGAAGGACTGGAAATTTCCCCCTCTTAAATTTTTAAAGGCTCCTAAAAAGGGTAAAAAAGAGATAAACGAATCGGAAATAGACAAAAAAATAAAAACGCTTATAGAAAAACTGAGACAGTTTAAAATCGAAGGGGATGTTGTCAGGTATTATGTCGGTCCCGTAGTCACCACATTCGAATTCAAACCCCTTCCGCATATTAAAGTGTCCAAAAT